>JAFUBI010000075.1 GCA_017460285.1 Oscillospiraceae bacterium
AAAAACTTTAATGAGCTTTTGAAACCTTTAGAGCGATGATCACACATTGAGTACCATTCACTGACAGGTGGAGGGTACTCATTTCTAATTACCACCTTTTTTTGTTCTTTAAAGGAAGCGCTACTGCTGAAAAAAGAAACAATCTGTGGTCGGTGGCGATTTATAAGCAAAAAAAGTGCTATAAATCGCCAAAAGTATGTTTTTTTGCTCTCTCGTGGCGAAATATGTGAGGTGCGGAGAGGATAATAACAGCAAAAGAACATGAGAAGATGATCTTTCAAATTGTCTTAACGGAAGTTCCATAGGAGAATCGATGGAACTATAAGCGTTCTTTGTTTTTGGTTTAATTCTCCAATTGGACTGCAAGTATTTTCAACTCATCAACGCCCACGAAGGTGTAGGTGAGTTTTTCTTTTTGTAGGATACTTCCAGACGAGAGATTTGTATGTGGAGGTGGATCTGTCCAAAGGACCCAACTATGGTAGGACCGTATGCGATTGGAATGGGCGCTATGGGAAAGAACCCAATGTCACAGTTGGACTTGCCACGGATCTTCCCAACTTCTGGAACGAGGTAGAGCGTACACTCAGGATCCATATTTGACTTCAGAATTCCAAGATGGAGAAAAGAACTGTCCTGTATATGGACTGTTTTTCTGCATTCAGGTATGGCTTGGAAGAATAAGGAATCCGCAACTTCTTCGTTGGAAGCTGCGGTTTTGTTGTAACAAGCTAAATTGTTGGATTTCCAAATATCCCTTATTTGTTTGGCTTTTGGAAGTGTAGAAAAGCGAGTCAATTCGAGTTTCAGCAGTGATCAAGATAGGAAGTTTAGCAGTACTGTATTCCTCCTGTGGTTAAGACCTTTTCCATAAGCACATCTGCCATCGGATATCCTTCATCACATAGGCGTTCAGCTGATTCTTTGAGTGCTGGAATAAATCTGAGCCTCATGCTATCAAAACGTTCCATTGCCATTTGAACCGAGATGCCGATCTCTTTTGCAGCGCTTTGAAAAG
This sequence comes from Oscillospiraceae bacterium, assembly GCA_017460285.1. Taxonomy (GTDB): domain Bacteria; phylum Bacillota; class Clostridia; order Oscillospirales; family Ruminococcaceae; genus RUG11783. The sequence continues at coordinate 1,019 of JAFUBI010000075.1, forward strand.
ACTTGCGTGTGATCTTGTTGATCTGTAAGTCTTCGCCTATAAAGAATGCCATTTCTCTTGTGCTCTGATCATAGACAGTGGTGCTCACAAGGTCGTATGCGGGTGCGAGCCTCAAAGATCTCATATCAGCACCATAAAGAAGGGAAGAATTCTTAATATGTGCGTCTGTGTTGCCAACAAGATAATTAAAGACGACGATATCCCACAGTTTAAGTTGGTCTTGAATTGGATCAGAGGAATACCTTCTAAGAGTTTCGAACATCTTTCTCATGTAGCCAGATGGTCTTTTCTCGTATTTCTCCGACGACAGTATACCTTGTGCTTGTGCAAAGTCTTCCTGATGAAGTCTATTAGGGCAGGGAAGTCCATCTACTATGGCAGGATGATCTGACCATGAACGATCGTACCTGGCAGTAGCAAAGAGGACTTCGTTGTCTTTTCCGGTCCCAGTATTCACGATGAAACTATTGGGGATATCGATCCCGCATCTTTGAGCTGTTAACAATGTTAACTGCTCGTTTGTCACGATATCGTTCAGACGAACATGACTCTGTTTTACGATGTGTGTGCTGGGTGCTGTTCCTCGTGGAAGAAACCAACGGTCGCTATCCTTATCGTAGTATAAGCCTACTTTTCCGGAAGCACCGGTCAGAGACAAATGTGCTTTGGTTATGATCTCGGCAGACTTGGAGACTCCTTCCTCTGCAAGCGCCTGGATCTCATCGTTTGTGATAGCTTCGTAAGATGCGTTGAGCACTTCTTCTTCGTTCCTGATCTGGATCGCACCGAGACATTCCCTGCCTAATCCATGTAGGATCGAAAGGTAATCATTCTCATCTACGTGCATCCATTGAGCTACCGTTCTTCTTGTGAATCCCTCTGGTAAAAGTCCTTCAAAGTAATTCTTTGTCTGTAGGACGGAAAATGGCTCCTCCCTCTTTGGAAGGCTGATCGATATTGGCGCAGTATTTGGGTCCTGTAGATAGGACTCAGCATACCGAAAACAAGCATCTTCCCCTGAACTGCCTTCGATGATACCTGCTAAACATTGTTTCCCATTGCATTCGATGCTTACAATCAATTCCATCTTATTCCCCCCGAGCGGTAAGAGTGCAATCCAACCCAAGAAGATTCGCTAAATAGATTGCTTTTCCAATCTCCGCAGAAGGTTTTCCGTTCTCCAGATCCGAGATAAAACTTGTGCTAAATCCAGTGAAGGAAGCGATGTAAGCCTGTGTGTAATGCAACGCTTTACGACGTTCGCGAAGGGCTTTCCCAAATTCTTCAGAACTTCTGATAACCATAATTTACCATCCTAAACATGTCGTTAATTTTGTAACGATCTTTACAATTATAGCCGAACGGCTATAATAATTCTTCCTATATACTAATATAGCCGAACGGCTATGTCAAGAACATCACTTTTCTAACCAATAGGTAATAATTCTACGCAAATACTTTGAAGACGAGGTGGGGAAGTACATACTGTTGCTGTAATTCCACTTCCATTTTAAATTCAGATACCACTTTCCAATCGATTTTAACCTTTTTAACCTTATTTTCTTTTCCGATAAGGTTAAACTCAAGATACTATATCGTTTCGACGGTTAGATCTCCTTCAACAGGCGAGCAGAGAACACA
>JAFUBI010000076.1 GCA_017460285.1 Oscillospiraceae bacterium
AAGAAATCGTTTTTATCCTTATGATGAAGTTAACATCTTAACACCAACCGGTAATATTATTGAATGCAATATCGGAAAACTAATGGATGAGAGCGGTAATTCAATAGATTGTGCAAATCACGCTCAAATGATCATTAAGGCGAAACTTCCCTGCTTTATTCCCCCTCATTCTTTTATTCGCAAGCTTCGAAATGATCCCAATACTAAATCTTTGTAGCATATACTTTTTTCAACAATTGGATATAAACACCCTCTTACGACGAAGCAGCTTTGGTCATCCAAAGCTGCTTCGTTCAACTCAATGTATTTCTGGTAAAGACGCTGCGGCGTATGCCTGTCCGACTTTTCTCATTTTCTCATCCGGTAAGATCAAATTAACTTCACTTGAAATATCAGGATATTCTTCCCGAAGGATTCGTTTACACTCATTCAATATGATCTCCCCACCTTCTCCTGACAAGACTCTTCCTAATAACATTAAATTATCAAAATGATAGAACATACGGTACAAAGGAATGATATGTGCTAAATAGCATCCTATTGATTCAAATACCTTACGAGCGCTATCCGCTCCTTCTTTTACAAGTTCCTGTACGACAACCAGTTTTTCGGCGGGTGTAAGTCCGTCTTTAAAATAGATGCCTGCTCTAGGAGCCAACTTGATGACACCATCCTGAGATAAGTATTTACATGCTACTCCAATGTCCACACTCCATTCGTCCATAGCAGCTGCTTCATTCAGATCTACAGGCGCAAAAGCAAGTTCATTGAACCACCCAAGTATATTTCCCTCTTCATTTACAAATCCACCAGCGATGCTGGTACCAAAAGCCAAACCCAGAACATTATTCTTATCGTAATTCAATGCTCCAGTTAACGCAGAGATGTCACCGTCGTTCGCTGCGATCACTGGAACGGTTCCGTCTCCAATAGTTTGAGCTACACGATCAAAAACAGTATGCACTTGCCTCCAAGCTTCTTTATCTTCTCGAGGAACTTTTATAAAAAGAGATGACAATCTGAGATCGTTCCCCAGTAATACGCCGGCAGATGAAATACCAATTGCATCTACATGACCAAGTGTTTCTTCCCCTTCCCTCAAAACCTTCGATATAAAATCAAAATGATACTGGGGATCTGTTTGTGTTTTAGGGTGCCAGATCCTTTCTTCCGAGAAAATCTCCTCACCATCTTTTAATAAAGACACTTTGAGATCCGAACCGCCTAGATCCAAACCAATGCGGTTTCCATCAAAATGTCCACCAATAGAAACTGAGGAATCCACTTCTTCTGGGAACTGTTCATATGAAACTAGAACGATTTCGATTGTTTTATCAAAAACATCCTCCATGAACTGAACATCAAACCACCGCTTACCATTTTGGGAAGGATCTGTTTCGTCATAGACATATTCTTGTTTTAATCGTTCAGCGATCCTTTCAGTTCCTGAAAGATATATCCTATATCCCCCTATTGACCAAAGAAGGAATTTGATATATCTCTCAAGATATCTGTAATCAGCTTCAAACATATCATCAGTACCATGGATCTTTGTCTCACGATCTGTGTTCTTGCCTTGTCGTTCGATTCCAATTTTCACAGGATAATTTGCAGTACTTAAAAAAGCGTCCATCCATTTCCCAAGTGGGATAAAATCGTCATCCAATTGAGGCATATTTTTCACTTCGTATTTGATACCTAAATATTCCATATTAATTTACCCTTCAATATATTTGTTTACGATTTCTTGCATTCTATAACGTTTTTTATCCATGTCTTGGGCTAACTTGATCTGCGCTCTTGCACGCACAAGATTATGATCCGGATATTGTGTCTTAAAATAATGATCCCCTTCCAGGTAGTCTGTCATAAATCTACTCGCTAATTCCAGTGTTATAGTAATAGCGCCTTCCGGTAAAAGCTCCACTTCACGCTTAGACAAACTATGACATGCGTTCAAGTATCCCTTAACATACATTTCAAAAAGGTTCAGATCCAATTCCATTTGACTCAACTCTTGGGTATCCTCTTCAGCAGTTGCCGCTCCAAAACGTACTGAATCACCAAAGTCGAATAAAGAACTACCAGGCATTACAGTGTCTAAGTCAAGGACACATAAAGCTTTCCTTGTTTTGGGATCAAGAAGAACATTATTTAATTTAGTATCATTGTGTGTAACACGAAGAGGGATGCTACCTGCCTCAAGAAGTCTTTGTATCGTCCCGGCTTCTTCTTCTTTTGAAAAAAGATAATTCAATTCCTGCTGAACATTTTTTACTCTGTCGCAGGCATCTTCCTCAACAGCATTATGTAGGGCTTTAAATCTTTCCGGAGTGTTGTGAAAATTTGGAATCGTTTCATGCAGTGTGTCTGCTGGAAAATCTGCTAATTGCTCCTGGAATCTGCCAAACGCAACTGCACTTTCATAAAAATCCATATCAGACTCTGGAGCTTCTAAGCACAAGCCGCCGACAAATTCATAGCATCTCCAAAATCGGTTCATTTCGTCCGTATAATAATAAGTACCTTCATCAGTTTGCACGAAATGAAGTGAATTATGAGCACCACTTTCTTTACTACGGATATGTTCAGACACTGCTATCACATTTTGCATTAGTTTGTCTGGGTTTTTAAAAACATGCTTATTAATCCTTTGAAGAATATATTGATACCCGGCATCCGTAGTAACTAAAAACGTATAGTTAATATTTCCATGGCCGAAATCGGTACACATCAAAGGATTTCCACGAAGCACAAAGTGAAAAGCAGCCTGTTCCATGTTGTCAACTCCTCATATAAAACACTATTCTAAAGTATACGAATCAATCTTTCCAAAATCAAACTATATTTGCATACTCAATAAGAGGGATACCTGATACAAAGTGCTTGAATTTACCCTCAAATCGCTGTAAAATCAATCTTGCACGCAGATGTGGTGGAATCGGCAGACACAAGGGACTTAAAATCCCTCGGTTGTGAAACCATGCGGGTTCAAGTCCCGCCATCTGCACCAGACCTACTGTCTTTTTTCGACGGTAGGTTTTTTTGTTACCTCATTATAGGTTTTACAAAGATATACACAGATTTCATTTCACAATTGTGGAAGCATTTCATCATATGTTAATATTTCTAGGGTCATCAATACTTTATTCAATTCAGTTAAGGGCTATTAAGATTTAACACTGGAGCTAAAAACATATGGCAAGAAATAAGACGGACTATTTTCAGTTAATACAAGAACAAGTTGCATACACCAATCGGGCAGCACACATGCTTCATGACGTTCTCGAACGCTTCGATCCCACAACATTGGATCAAGACAGACAGGAACTGCACATTATTGAAAGACAAGCTGACCTCAAACTTCATGATATCAATGACAAATTGATCCGCGAGTTCATTACTCCCATCGATCGTGAGGATCTAGCTGAACTCGTTCAAATGATTGATACAATTACAGATTCTTTGGACGAAGTCCTTATACGTGCATACATATATAATGTTCCTAGAGTACCTAACTCTGCGATTCGTTTTTGTAAACTCATAGTATCTTGTGCTGATACCTTGGTGGATCTGGCTGCTGAACTACCACAGTTTAGAAAATCAGCTACAATCCGGGATAAAATCGTTAAAATCAACATGTTTGAAGAAGACGGTGATACATTATTCACCGAAGCAGTAGCTGCACTATTCCGAGACCACTTAAATGATCCCCTGGATATCATCGCATGGTCAAACTTATATCAAGCATTAGAGGACACATGTGATGCCTTTGAACATGTTTCTGATCTTGTCGAAAGAATCATTATGAAAAATATATAAAAAA
>JAFUBI010000077.1 GCA_017460285.1 Oscillospiraceae bacterium
GCTCCATTTTTTTACCCTTTTCTCAGTGCGGTTTCAATAATTATATTTTAAACAATATAAAAGTAAAAGAACGTTTTCTTTACCATGCAGAGTTGCTGAATTATAATCAATTTAATAATAAACAAGTTGTGAGATGCTGAGCAGGAGCAAAGACATGGGGGAAACTATCTTTACGATCGTTGTGGCAGATGATGAGGAGCAGTTGAGAGAAGCGATGTGCAGTCTCATCCATTGGGAGGAGATCGGATTTCGTCTGGTAGGGAGCGCAGGGAACGGGTTGGACGCTCTGCAGCTTGTGGAGCAGTTACAGCCGGATCTACTGCTTACAGATATACAGATGCCCTTTATCACCGGCACAGCGTTGGCGCGATAGGTCCGGGAACTGCAGCCGCTGATACAAGTTGCATTTTTGTCCGGATACGATGACTTTGAGTATGCGAGAAGCGCCATCGACAGTCAGGTGATCTCATACCTGCTGAAACCTATCAGCATGGCAGAGTTGACTCAAGCGCTGAAGGATATTCACAAGCGAATGGAAGAACGGTTTCATTCGTTTGCTCCAGCGTCGGAGACAAGGGATCTATCGCTCGCCATTGCTACGCTTATGATGGACCGCTATTCGAGCAACTTGTCTGAGGAGGAAAGAGTTGATCTGTTGAGAAATTGCGGTATGGTCTTTTCCTCGCCGTATGAACTTGTGACCGTCTCTTTAAATATACATAAGGCAAGCATTATACCGCAGAACGCGGCACAGCTGGCGGACAACGTCCTGCGCCGATCGTTTATCTGCGGTAGTTTTGTTGCTGGCGGGAGGATACTGACGCTCCTCGCTTCGGAAGATGGCTTTTCCAGGTTGGGAGACGCTTTGGATGAACTGTATTACATGGCAAAAAGGTATTTCGGAGACGAGTGTACCATCGGAGTCAGCAGGGTATTCGATAGGTTGCAATACTGCGGTATCGCGTATCGCGAGGCAGTTGACGCGGCTCGATTGGCAGAAGACCCCGGGATCCATCATGTGGGAGCAGTGCAGGCGATGAGCGAAAGACAGATGATATCGGAAAGCGACATTGCATCTCGATTCGATACCGCATTGTTTAGCGGTGATCCGGATAAATTGGAAGGGTTCCTCAGAGAAGCGTTTCTTTCATCATCCAGCGAACTTGCGGTGCTGCAAATCTTTATGGTGTGCCAGGGCGTACTTCGTGCTTCTCTGGGAGATATCGAGGCGAAAGAGATGTTGAGAAGTTTCGGTTTGCAGGATCCATTGGGCTCTGGGCTGGATCTGGATTCATTAAAAAGTCGGGTCATAGAGTTTTGTGTTGCAGGACAGGCAGCGTTGGCGAACTCGTCCCAGGCAGGGATCGAAGTGCTGGTGAATAGGGCTCTGAACATCATTGAAAATCGGTATATGGAGGACGACTTGTCTCTGGGGAGCGTCAGTGAAGAACTGCATGTGAGCCCCAATTATCTGAGCGCAAATATGAAAAAGTATGCCGGGGACACCTTTGTTAACCTCCTTATCAACAGGAGGATGGAAGCGGCAAAGAGTCTTGTGCAAAGAGGTCAACTCAAGATCGGAGAGATCGCTGAGGCGTGTGGATACACGGATCAGCATTATTTCAGTTTCTGTTTTAAAAAGTATTACGGTGTTTCCCCTGTAAAGATGCGCCATGCGGAGGTGGAAGCGTGACGAACAAAAGAAATCTCCGTATGAACAATGTTTTGAGTCTGGTATTTATCGGTTCGGCTGCGGCAGTGCTTATTACGGCAATGGTACTGTTTTTGCGCATCTCCCGGCAGTCCCTTATTCGAAATGCGGAGACCAACGGGAGAAGAACGATCGCACAAGTGAGCGATACGGTCAACGATTATCTTGGGAATATCGACCGCAGTCTGGATATCTTAACACGGACCCTACAGGATCCAGAAGTGGATCGTGAAGAGTTTTTTGACGTCTTTCTAAGCATACAGCCGGATACGGTTGCAGTGTCGACCTATTCGCCTCAGGGAGATCTGATGCACTGCTACAGTCTGCTCGGAGAGGTGCGGGATAATCTTGATGAGAACCTATCTTTTCATAAGGACCTTATGCAAGAATACCGTGATGGCTTTGTGTCAGCTCCTCATGTGGAATCCCTTTTTGAAGGAAGTTATCCATGGGTGATTACGATGATATCTCCGCTGGATGTGGTTGGAGAAGAAAGTTGGATCGCACTGGACATCCGATGCAGCAACATATCGGAATATATAAACGGAGTCGGGATCGGACAGAGAGGGTATTGCTTCCTTATTGATACAAATGGAAACATCGTATACCATCCCCAACAGCAGCTGATCTATTCCGATCTGAAAGGAGAGAACACGGAACTTATCGCTTCTCTTCAGGATGGGACCCGTGTGGAAGGAAGCGTTATCTACACCGTACAGACCCTGACCAATAAGAGATGGAAGGTCGTTGGTGTCAGCTCGGTACAGGAAGTCATAACGGATAACGTGTTGGAACTGAGGAGAGTTCTTCTCTTCGCCGCTGTTGGGATACTTATTGCGATGGTGCTCGTGAGTACTCTCCTTTCCCACGTGCTGTCCAGACCACTGAGCGATCTGGCCGGCGCTATGGAGCAGTTTGAGCAAAACGCGGATGAGTTCACATACACTCCTGTGCGGGGCGTCCAGGAAGTGACGGCTCTTTCTGAATCCTTTGACCACATGGTCTTGAGGCTTCAAGGTCTGATGGAAGCAGTTCTGGACGAGCAGATCAACCTCAGGAAAACGGAACTGCGCGCCTTGCAGGCTCAGATCAATCCCCATTTTCTGTACAACACGCTCGATTCCATATCCTGGATGTGCGAGCAGGGGAACAATGAAGAAGCGGTTCTCATGGTCAATGCTCTCGCTCGCCTGTTTCGGATCAGCATATCCAGAGGACATGAACTGATCCCCATACGAAGCGAACTGCAGCACGCAGAAAGCTATTTGGAGATCCAAGCTCACAGGTATAGGAATCAATTTACTTATACCTTTGACGTCGATGAGGAATGCTTGGATTACTACTGCAATAAAATCACTTTGCAGCCGATTATTGAAAATGCGATCTACCATGGGATCAACGGTCTTGTAGATGACGGTGAGATCTATGTTTCGGTGAGGTCGGAAGGTGAGGATGTGGTCTTTATCGTATCGGACAACGGATCCGGTATGACTCAGGAACAGATCGATGCTGTCATGAGCAAAGAGCGGAGCGATCAGGCGGGGATTGGCGTGAAGAATGTGGACGACCGTTTAAAGATCTATTTTGGCAATGCGTACGGGATCACGATAGACAGTTTTCCGGATGAGGGTACGACAGTTTACATTCGGATGCCTAAGGTGGTGGAGGAAAGTGCATATGAGAAAAAGTAGAACGATACTTATCTGCGCCTTGATCCTTTTCTGCGCGTTTTTGTGTTGTGGCTGCAGCGTGACGAGTCAGCAGAGTCCTGGCAGCGGACCATATAAGGTATACCTGATCGTAAAATCCACAGACACGGAGTTTTGGCTTTCCGCGATCGCGGGGGCAAATGCGGCGAAAGCAGAGTACAATATCGACCTTGTGATCGTAGGTCCGGAGACGGAAGAGGAATACGAGCAGCAGAATGAATTTATAGAGCAGGCGATCCGCGATGATGCCGATGCCATCGTTTTTTCGGCAATCAGTTATACGGGTAATGCAGATACTATCGATAAGGCAGCAGATGCGGGCATCAAGATCATAGTCATAGACAGTGATGTTGATTCCTCAAATGTGAATGTGCGTATAGGAACTGACAACCTTCAGGCCGGAAGGATGACAGGAAACGCGGTGATGAATGCAGATCTGGAAGATTTTGTCGTGGGGATCGTCAACTTCGACAAGGAGAGCCGAAACGGGCAGGAGCGGGAGATGGGACTCCGGGAAGTTTTGGAGAGCGACAGTCGTGTAAGCGGAATCTACACCATAAATGTCTCTACAGATGCGGAAGCCGCCAGGATCGGCGCAGAGCTCCTATTGAATGAACACCCCGAGATAAATGTTCTTGTCGGACTGAATGAGCCACTTGCTGTTGGCGTCGGAAAAGCGACCCGTGTCAGAGAACTGGGGGGCAAAGTCAAAGTGGTTGGGTTTGACACGAACGTTCAGTGTGTAGATATGATGCGTGACGGTATCGTGACAGCGCTCATCGCGCAGAATCCGTATGCAATGGGATATCTGGGGGTTGAAAGCGCATGGAAACTGCTAGAAGGGGAAACTTACAACAGCGAGCAGTGGATCGATACAGCCACTACGATAGTGGATAAAGAAAATATGTTTTCGCAAGAGAGCCAAAGAATGCTGTTCTCTTTTGGGTAATATGCACAATCGCGGCGAGAATTCTTTGTAATGTTCCCGAGAACAGTGTGGAAAATCATACCTTTTTCGTAAGGAATCTCATGGAGTGACATTCCTCTGAAAAGTACCATAAAAGCACAGTAGGGGAGAGGCATCCCCGCTAGGAACCTTTTATTTACTTTGGAGGAATGAAAAACATGAAAAAATTCTTTGTGCTTCTTCTGACTCTTGCAATGGTATTTGCAATGACTGCCTGTGGCGAGTCAGCAGAACCTACACCGGCTCCGGTTGAAGGCGGCGAGCCTGCTGCAACCAAGGTCGCTGTATTCTGGTACAACTTCGGCGATGCTTTCCTTTCCACCGTGCGTGACGCTCTCGATGCGGACCTCACAAAAGCAGGTGTGGAATTCCAAAACTTCGACGGAGCGACCGATCAGTCCACACAGCTTGAGCAGATCCAGACAGCGGTCACCAACGGATTTAACATCCTGGTAGTAAACGTCGTATCTTCCGGCTCCGCGGATATCGCAGAACAGATCATTGACGCAGCTAACGGTCTGCCGGTCATTTTCTTCAACCGCGCTATCGAAGGCGACGGCGAAGACGGCAAAGTCCTGAATGCACACAGCAACATCGCATTCATCGGAACGGACGCTCCCGAAGCCGGTCACATGCAGGGCAAGATGATCGGGGATTTCCTTGTCGCGAACTACGATGAAGTAGACCTGAACGGCGACGGTGTCATCTCTTATGCAATGTTCATGGGTGACGCGAACAACGTAGAGGCGATCTATCGTACCCGCTACGGCGTTGAAGACGCAAACGCAGTCCTTACAGCCAATGGCTATCCGGAACTCGAGTATTTCAATGCCAATAGTTCTGAGAAATATCAGCTTGACCCGAACGGCGCCTGGTCCTCTGCAGCTGGAAATGAGTTCATGACGACCAACCTTGCTGAGTATTCTGAAGCAAACGGAAACATGATCGAACTCGTAATCGCCAACAACGATGATATGGCACTCGGCGCTATGGCTGCACTGCAGAGCGCTGGCTATAACAACAACGACGGAGGCAAAACGATCCCCGTGTTTGGTGTTGACGCAACTCAGCCTGCTCGCGATGCTATCGCTGCTGGCGGTATGACAGGAACTGTTCTTCAGTCTGCAACCGCAATGGCGGATGCGATCTGCTCAACAGTTGTTGCAGTCGCGGGTGATGCCGCTCCTGCGGACGCAGTAGCTGGTCTCGCTTCCGGTGATGGTCTCAGCCTTGCTGCTGGATTCACCAATAAACTGTATGTCGCATATCAGCCTGTAGCATAATCGATCTATAAACCCTATGAGGGGCAGTCATCGAAGGATGCCTGCCCCTATGTTGGAATAATTATGATTATAAAAAACGGGAGGTCGCAATATGGAAAAAGATATCCTGCTTAGAATGACGGATATCTCCAAATCTTTTCCCGGAGTAAAGGCGCTGGATAATGTTTCGCTTGAAGTGGAAGCAGGGACGGTTCATTCCCTTATGGGGGAGAATGGCGCAGGAAAATCTACCCTTATGAAATGCCTGTTTGGTATCTATGCCAAAGACAGCGGGCACATCTATCTTGAGGGCAAGGAGGTAGAGTTCAGCAGCAGCCGTGAGGCATTGGACAACGGTGTTGCTATGGTGCACCAAGAACTCAATCAGGCCCTCAAGCGTTCCGTTATGGACAATATCTGGCTCGGTCGCTATCCGGTAAAGAACGGGATCGTGGTGGATGAGAAAAAGATGTACGACGACACGATGGCGGTGTTCAAAGAACTTGGAGTGAATGTGGATCCAATGAGGATCATGAGCACTATGCCTGTATCCCAAAGACAAATGGTAGAGATCGCAAAAACTGTTTCCTACAATTCGAAAGTCATCGTGTTTGATGAGCCGACATCTTCTCTGACAGAGGAAGAAGTGGAGCACCTTTTCCGGATCATAAACATGCTTCGAGACCGGGGCATCGGGATCATTTACATCTCTCACAAGATGGCAGAGATCAAAAGGATCTCAGATACCATCACTGTAATGCGGGACGGGACTCATGTTGTTACGAAACCAGCGTCTGAGTTGGAAGTAGCAGATATCATCCGCTACATGGTGGGACGCGAATTGACGAATCAGTTTCCTCCGAAGACGAACAGGATAGGACCGATCTCCCTTGAGGTGGAGAATCTGTCTGGACAATACAGTTTGCTTCGTGACGTTTCCTTTAAAGCCCATGAGGGTGAGATCTTAGGACTTGCGGGGTTGGATGGAAGCGGTCGAACAGAGACTCTAGAGAACATCTTTGGTTATGCGTCGCGAAAGAGCGGTACGATCAAACTTAAAGGAAAAATCTGCAAAAACCGAAATCCAAGAGAGTCGAAAAGAAACGGATTCTCATTGCTTACGGAAGAGCGCCGTGCAACCGGGATCTTTGCTATAGAGAATATACGTGAGAATACGGTCATTTCCAGTTTGAACAAACACTTGAAGATGGGATTGTGGCTATCAGAAAAATCCATGAAAGCGGACACGCAATGGTCGATCGACGCCATGAGAACAAAAACGCCCTCGCAAGAGACGAAGATTCGCAGTTTGTCTGGAGGAAATCAGCAGAAAGTTATCATAGGAAGATGGCTCCTGACACAACCTGAAGTGCTTTTGCTGGATGAACCGACCCGAGGGATCGATGTCGGCGCAAAATATGAGATTTATCAGTTGATCCTGGATTTGGCGAACCGGGGGAAGACCGTTCTGGTCGTATCCTCAGAAATGCCGGAACTGCTCGGGATCTGCGACCGAATTCTGGTCATGTCTGGTGGACGTCTTGCTGGTGAGGTGGATGCCTCCACCACGACGCAGGAAGAGATCATGACACTGGCTGCAAGATACGTTTGAGGAGAGAGATCATGGCAAAAACGAACTATTTTGAGAGAAAAAAACAGGAGTACCTTGCTTTAGACGCACAAGATCGACGTCTCTTTATCAAGGACTCGCTCCTGAACAATGCTCTGTATATTTTGATGGCCATATTCATCATCTTCACGGCCGTCGTCAATAAAAACTTCCTGAGCCCCAGTTCACTTGTCAACATCGCGATGCTGGTGGCTGTTTCCCTTCCGATGGCTCTAGGTATCGGAGGATGTGTTGTCCTTACAGGAACGGACTCGTCTGCCGGACGTATATTCGGACTCGCTGCTGCGATGTCGGCTGCGTTTCTGCAGAATCGGGCAGCGACAAAACTGATCTTTGAACACCTGCCGCAAACTTCCGGGCTTTGGATCTTTGCCGTAATGCTTTTAGCGATGGCGGCAGGAGCTGTCATCGGGTTTGTAAATGGGTTTTTCGTGGCAAAGTTCAGTCTACATCCTTTCATCGTCACCCTTGCGACTCAGCTGATCACTTACGGCATTATTCTTATGTTCTTCCAGATCAATGGCAATGGAGGCGGACCGATCAGCAATGTTGCGCAGGAATTCAAGAACGCGGTATCCGGACCTGCGATCCGTTTGGAATCCTTGAATGTTTCTATTCCCTGGTACGTCTTTTTCGCCATCCTACTTGTCCTTATCATGTGGTTTATATGGAATAAGACAAGGTTTGGGAAGAACATGTTTGCTGTAGGATCCAACATGGAAGCAGCGAAGGTGTCCGGCGTCAACGTGTTCCTTACAACAGTTCTTGTCCATACATTGGCAGGAGCGCTGTATGGGTATGCAGGCTTTGTGGAGGCTGCACGTCTCGGGTCCATTACAGCAAGTACTGGTCTGAATAACGACAGCGACGCTTTGGCAGCTTGTGTTATTGGAGGTGTTTCTTTTGTAGGCGGCACAGGGAATATTGGGGGGATCGTTGTTGGAGTATTTGTTCTGCGCATAATCTTCGTTGCGCTCAATATGCTTGGGATCAACCCAAACCTGCAATTTATCATCAAAGGTGCGATCATTCTTGCCGCATGTTCACTGGATATGCGCAAATACCTTGTAAAAAAGTAGATCGCTCTTATAGTTGCCCTCTTTGGAAAGAGCATGCCTGTCCGACTCCCTTTGGGTTAGTGCATGCTCTTTCTTTTGTGCTGCTGAGAAGATGTATTGGCAAATACAAGACTCGAGAAAAGGCTGCCGGTCCGGCAGCCTTTTTGCAAGTATAACGATTGTTTCAAACATCCGTGGAGAAACTGAAGCCATTTCCTTTTCCAAGGGGTACAGAGAATCGGATCAATTCCTGCATGAGTTCTTTATCGAAGTTCACACCGATACGTGGGGACTCTTCCATGATCATGGTGTGTTCTTCGTCTGCTGTCACGGGTTCCCATCCGCACATGTCTTCTGTGTTGGGGTCACCGGTATGGAGGAAGCGACCGAGCGAAGTGACCATGAGTTCCTGTGCTTTTTCCGTATAGTCTTTGTTGACAACAGCAGGAGCGGTATAGGCGTTGTCAAAGATAAGAGGGATGTCCACACTGTGCCATGGAGTGCGACCTCCGTCGATAGAGGAATCCAACGCATACATGTAGACCCAGACTTTGCCGCCGTCCGTGGCGCGTTGCCTCGCATAGCGGGAGGTGGGCTCGCGGAAAGTGCAGTCGCAGAATAGGATATCTGCAGGATTTCTGCCCGGATAAGCTGCTTTGAAGAGGGAGATCAGATGATCTGCATCTTTTTCACCGATCTTATCCACGATCAGTTGCCGTCCTTCTTCTTCCGTAATGGTATCTCTGCGGATGCCTCGGTTGACAAAGGAGTTACCTTCTCCGAAAACAGAGCCGATGATGAGCGGGACGTGGATGGTCTCTTTGCGGAATCCAACATGGAACGGATTGCCTACGAATTCCCCATTGCGGTAAGGCATGCATCCAACGCATTTCCCCTCTGCGCGCAGTTTGGGGGAGACTTGCTGATAAGCGTAGGCGAGAGCTGTGAAAGGCACTTTCTCCAGTTCCTTGATATTCTTGCACCCAAGGAATTTCATCATGCTCTCTACGCACTCTTTCGGCTCTTCCAGGACTTCAGCGTCGTGGAGGGACAGGATGCCGCTCATGATCACAGCCTTGTGATAGAGACCGTCTGCGGCAGGCATGGAGAGGAGGGTCGAGACCTTCCCGCCTCCGCCGGACTGACCCATGATGGTCACGTTGTTAGGATCGCCGCCGAATTTGGAGATGTTGTCCCGGACCCACTTCAAGGCTTCGATGATGTCCAGTTGACCGCTGTTTCCGGAATTGTAGTACTCCTTGCCATAGGAGGAGACATCCAAATAGCCAAAGATGTTGAGGCGGTGATTGATAGAGACGAAGACACAGTCATTGTGCCTGGCAAAATTCTGCCCGTTGTAAAACGGAGCTTCGATGGAGGAGCCGTCGCTGAATCCGCCTCCATGGATCCAGACCAGAACCGGTTTCCGGACATCACTGTTGATGGACTCGGTCCACACATTCAGGTTTTGGCAGTTTTCGCCCTGTACCCAGTATCTGTGCGGAATCAGAAGGTGATCGCCACCAGGAGGGTTAAAATGGAGCAGAGGGCTTACACAACCGTAGATGGAGCAGTCGTGAACGTTGTCCCATTTTTTAGGGGCATGGGGAGCATGGAAACGCTCCGCTTCAGCGTAAGGAATGCCTTTGAAGACATACATACCGTCGTACTGATAACCACGAACTTTGCCGAAACCAGTTTCGACGATGTTTTCGGATCGGTCAAAAACAAATGGCTTTAACATGTGGATTCCTCCGTTCTTAAGATGATTCTATTGTAGCACGGTTGTACTTATTGTTTGCGAGAAACAGAAATATTTGTCCTTAAAAAGAAGACAACTACAGAGCGGGATAGTCGGTAGTTGTCTAGAATTAGCGACTCTTCCTTGGACTAGGAAGTTTGTAGGATAAACAATGAACCACTGCAAATATTCGTTTTACAGTGGTCCATTTAATGTGCGGAGGATCTTCTATGGCTAGGACGCATACACACACTAATCGTGGATATTGGTTTCGCCATTGCTTCGGATGAAGCGAATAAGGCTCAAATCGAAGTCACTGGGGATTTTGTCTGTGAGCACTATAGCGTCTTCTAGGTTGGCGAAACGCACGGGATTCAAGATGCCAAACTTGGAGTTGTCTGCGACGATATAAGTGGTCTTTGCCCGTTTTAACGCAGCTGCCTTTGTACCGCCTTCCATCTCGTTTGTTGTTGTGAACCCGACTTGCTCGTGGATCCCATTCGTCCCTAGAAAAGCAACATCAAAATACATCTCTTCGATCTGGCGTATCGTAGTCATTCCGGCAATCGCTTCCGTTCCCGGACGAAGCGGACCTCCGGGCACGATCGTAGAGATTTCTTTTTTGGCGAGAGCAGCGATGTGGGGAATACCCGGAGTCACAACAGTGATGTTTTTAACTGTGATATAGGGGATGATCTCCAGGGTAGTGCTTCCTGCATCCAGATAGATCATCTGGTGGTCCTGGATCAATTTTGCAGCTCTGCGGGCTACTGCTTTCTTTTCGCTGCTGTACGTCTCACCCTTGATTAGCATATGAGGTTCGTCAAGTTGGTTTGTGTTGACCTTCGCACCTCCATGGAATCGTGTGATAATGTTCAGATCATCCATTTCCTGCAGGTCCCGTCTGACGGTGGCAGGGGAGACCTGCAGGATATTTACCAATTCATCTACAGTTACAACTTCTTTTTTTCGACAACAGTCAATGATCTGGCCCCAGCGTTTTTGTTTCAGCATGCCAATTCCCTCTGATCAACGAAGTGATTGAAACAATCACAAAAATGATTATATAAGCAATTTGTAATATTATAGCACTAATATCGCTGAGTATGTGATTAAAACGATCAAAATCCTCTTGGAAAGTAAGAAATATTTTGTATACTTATCCCATAAAACGATGATCGAAAGGGAGCGGTAGTGATGATTTACACCTTTACGCTCAATCCGGCTGTAGACTATTTTCTCACGATCAATGGAGATCTGATGATCGACGAAGTCAACCGTGGGACAGATGAGTTTTTTAAAGCGGGGGGCAAGGGCTTGAATGTCTCCAAGGTCTTGAGTCTGTTGCGGATCCCTTCAAAGGCTGTTGCGCTTCTTGGTGGGTTTACGGGAAATTACATCACAGATCAATTCGTTGGAAATCCCTATGTAGAGATCGTCCCTGTACGGGTGCGCGGAGCAAATCGCATCAACCTAAAGGCGCATTATGACCATAAAGCACTCTGTATCAATGGGCAGGGACCGACTGCGGATGAGGTTGCAAAACAGCAACTGTTGGGGATCGTAAAAGCAGTAAAGGAAGAGGACACTGTTGTCATCAGTGGAAGCATGATGAGTGGTTTGGATGAGGA
>JAFUBI010000006.1 GCA_017460285.1 Oscillospiraceae bacterium
AACAGCCAGATCCTGTATAAAGAAACGATTTCGAACGTAGTGGAGGGAATCGGTCATTTTGAGCCTCTTAGACATTATGCAGAGGTTCATTTGGTCTTGGAGCCCGGGGAACCTGGCTCAGGGCTTGTATTTGGAAGTGTTTTGCCGACAGACCGTCTTGGGGCAACTTGGCAAAACATGATCCTGTATCATTTACAGGAAAAAATACACCTTGGTGTACTAGGCGGCTTTCCCCTCACAGATGTTCGCATAACACTTGTAGGAGGCAAAATAAGTCTTAAGCATACTGAAGGTGGCGATATACGAGAAGCTTCTTTGAGGGCGGTTCGGCATGGTCTGATGAATGCAAAAAATGTACTTCTAGAGCCGTTTTTTCATTATTCTTTGATAATTCCTACGAATAATGTGGGTCGCGCTGCTAACGACATTCAGCAGATGTCTGGAAATTTTTCTATCGAAACCCTTGATGATGGTTTTAGTAAACTTACCGGATATGCACCGGTAAGCGAGATGCAAAGTTACTATTCTGAGGTCATAGCCTATACAAGCGGACATGGAAAACTGACTTGCGTTTCAGGAGGCTATCGCCCTTGTCACAATTCGAGTGAGGTATTATCCTCCCTCTCTTATGATCCCGAATCCGATCTAGCAAATACTCCTGATTCGATCTTCTGCAAACATGGCGCAGGCTTTCTCGTCAAATGGAACGATGTCACTCATTATATGCATATCGATTCTTTTATAAAACCTGAAAAGGCTGACAACACTCATGCAACACCTCATCGAAAGATCGATCTTGATGAGAAAGCCTTGGAAGAGCTCATGATGAAGGAATTCGGTCCCATCCGAAGAAGACAATATGGAAAAGCCGCCATTATCAGGACAGCTGCAGACGACTCTGAAGACGACGAACCAAAGCAGCACTACATCATAATTGACGGTTATAATCTTATGTTCCTTTTGGAAGAAAAAGGTATCATCTCTTCCGGCAGCCTAGATCTGTCACGCAAAGAAATGTTGAATCTTCTTTCAAACTACAGCGGATTTTCCGGAAATCATATTCTCGTTGTATTTGACGCTTATCACAACGACACATCAACCGATAAAAGAATGATTGAAGATGGGATAGATATCATTTATACAGAATATGGCGAGACCGCCGATGCTTACATAGAGCGTACTGCAAATACTCTTGGAAAAAATGATCACGTTCGTGTCATTTCTTCTGATAATCTCGTAAGACTTGGAGTATTCCGCAGCGGGATACAACGAACTTCATCTGCGTATTTTTATGAAGAATTAGTCAACTCTCAAAGCAATTTAAATAAGATACTTGAAGCCCACAAAATCAAAGAAGGTCAAGTATTATCCGATTTCATCAACGAGGACACCCTTAAACAATGGCAAAAGAAACTGAATTAATTAAAAGGATCATTGATCTCCTGAATCGAGCCGATCGGACTCAAACCGTCACTCACAGCACGTTTTTAACCCCAGCCGAGCAATATGAGTTGAAACAATGGTCAGAACAGTCTGGAAGGACCAATTTCATATTTAATGGTGGATACCCTGATTCTGAGAGAGCGATCTTACAGGTGATACCTACGTGGTACGAATCGAACACCGTACCGGAAACACCTTTAACAGCAATTCGAATCATTACAGGCTTCGGAACCCCAAGTCATCGTGATTACTTAGGTTCCATCTTGGGTCTTGGTCTCAAAAGAGAGTGGATCGGAGATATCATAATAAAAGATAGTACAGCGTACGTTATATGCTTAAGACCTTCAGAAGAAACATTGCTGCGAGAGCTAACACACGTTAATAAATTTGGAGTCAAATGCGAACAAATTGCTTTAGGGGACATTCCAATCAGTCAAAAGTCCGTTAAGTCTATTACCTTCACAGTTCAGAGTCCCCGTTTGGACGCCGTTGTTGGACCCGTATTTGGTCTTTCTCGCTCTCACGGTGTAAAACTGATATCTGCAGGCGCTGTCTCTTTAAACTATTCTGTTTGTATAGAAAAAGACGCCTTTGTTACGGAAAATGACATTATTTCTGTGCGAGGTTATGGAAAAGCGAAGTTGTTGGGCGAAACCGGAAAAAGCAAAAAGGGAAGAACTTTTCTCCTTGCGGAACGTTATATCTAAAAAACGAACCCTTGTAAAGGTTCGTTTTTTCGTATTTTCACTATTTTACCCATTAATTAAGACTCGAAAAGCTAGAAGAACTATGAGGACCATAATGAGCATTACAGGAAGAAATACTATCAATGCAGAAATGATGATAGCTGGTAAATCACCTTTTTCAAAAGTTCCTTCCGGAAATATCTCTTCTTTTGTATTATCAACAGGCTTTTCCACGGACTCCAAATAGCGCTTATTTCGCTCATTCATGACTTCCATAGCCTGCTTTTCTTTTTTGGAAAAAAGTCCCATAATTGCTCCTTTTTTAACGATGAGGGGACGAAGTTCGTCCCCTCTTTGTTTTTAAAGATTATTCTCCAACAAATGATGGCAAGCTACAAAGTGATTGTCTCTGATCTCCTGCCATTCTGGAACAACCTTAGTACAAATATCTGTGCAATACTTACATCTTGTATGGAATTTGCATCCACTAGGAGGATTTACCGGGCTCGGGATATCTCCTTCAAGGATCTGTAACTCTCTACTCTGATCAACATCAGTCGTGGGTATCGCCCCTAACAGAGCTTCTGTATATGGGTGAAGAGGATGATCAAATATCTCCTGAGAATCAGCCAACTCGACCATATTCCCCAAGTACATAACGCCGATCCTGTCTGAGATGTACTTAACGACAGAAAGATCATGGGTGATAAAGAGATATGTCAGATTCTGCTGATCTTTTAGATCACTAAGTAGGTTAATGATCTGGGATTGGATCGAAACGTCCAAAGCAGAAACAGCCTCATCACAAACAACAAACTTTGGATTTGTAGCCAAACTTCTGGCAATACCGATCCTCTGCCTTTGACCACCAGAGAACTGGTGTGGATAACGGTGCACAAAGTATGGCGCTAGGCCGCAATCATCCATTACCTTGAGAATGCGTTCCTGCATTCTCGGACTGTTTTTCTTGAAGAAATTGTGAGCAAGAAGTCCTTCACCAATGATCTGTCCAACAGACATACGAGGGTTCAATGAACTGTATGGATCCTGGAAGATCAACTGAAGATCTTTTCTAAGTTGGCGCATCTCTTCGTTTTTCAGACGAGCTAAATCAATGCCATCATCTTTCCACTGCTCATATTCTTCAAACCTAGGATCGGACCGAAGAGGCTCACGCATCTCTTCCAAAACTTCATGTTCCTTTGCCAGAAGTTTCCGAACCTCAGCAATCTCCGCTTCTGTATCTGTTACGGCTTTTTTTGCCGCCTCGATCTTATCCTTTCCTTTGGTTTCATCATCCTTATAAGTATACTCAACATCAGCTAAAACAACGTTTTTGTCATCCAGTTTCAAATTGAGGTTGTGAAGTGTCCTGGAAATATCAATGATCTTAATGTCATGATATGTAAAAGGTTTGAGGTCTTCAGCAACGATAAACCCCCCAACTATGCTTGTGATATCAAAGAGAGCATCATACGCTTGTTTCTTTACAAGACGGAATTCCTCTGTCTTCTCAATTTTCTGCTCATCAGAGAGTTTTTCATACTCTTCGATAAACTTGTCTCTCTTCTCTTCAAGTTTGACCAAATCTTTTCTTTTGGCGTCCAGATTCTTGATGGTGTTTCTGACATATTCAGGAGCAAGCTCATCAAGAGATTCACCATAATACATCGTCCTACCGTCAGTCTGTTTATATACCTGTAATATGGTTCTCCCTAGTGTAGACTTTCCACATCCCGATTCACCAACTAAACCAAAGGTTTCCCCCTCGTATATGTCGATCGAGATTCCGTCATTTGCTTTGTTGTATATACCTTTTCCCAGGGGAAACCACTGTTTTAAATCACGAATGGAGAGGAGTACTTTTCTATCATTTGATTGCATTGTGTTTCTCCTCCTTGTTTGGATAATAGCAACGGATTTCCTGAACATCTGAGATTTTGGTCATAGGCGGCTCTGCCTCAAAGCATTTTTCAGTAGCATATTTACATCTAGGAGCAAACTTGCATCCTTTAGGAAGATCCAGCGGATGAGGAACAGCTCCAGGAATAGCTTCCAATCGTGTATGCGCAGGAGTATCAAGCCTCGGAATAGAGACCATAAGGCCTTCTGTATACGGATGGCTACATTCTGTTTCAGGATTGAATAGTACCTTAGCAGGAACCTGTTCAACCACCTGTCCACAATACATTACAGCAACATAGTCTGCCATCTGATTTATAACACCAAGGTCATGCGTAATAAAGATTATGGCTGTACCTTTTTCTTTCTTGAGATCATTCATCAAACGAAGGATCTGCGCTTGAATCGTAACATCCAGGGCTGTCGTCGGCTCATCAGCGATCAAAAGTTTTGGCTTACATGCTAATGCCATGGCAATCATGACACGCTGCCTCATACCACCGGACAACTGGTGTGGATACTGCTTAGCAACGATTTCAGGGTTAGGGATCTTAACGTCGTTAAGCATCTCAACAGCATGAATTGCTGCTTCTTTTTTGTTCATGTACTGGTGAATCATGAAGCACTCAGACAACTGTCTTTCAATCGTAAAGACTGGGTTCAAACTAGTCATCGGCTCCTGAAAAATGACCGAGATATCATTTCCACGAATGTGGTACATCTCTTTGTCAGAAATCTTTGTCAAATCTTTTCCGTCAAATTCGATCTCACCACTGTCAATATATCCATTCCCATCCAATAGACGAAGAATGCTCATCGCAGAAACACTTTTGCCGGAACCGGATTCACCAACGATCCCCAATGTTTCTCCTTCATTCACAGAATAACTAACATCATTTACTGCTTTCACAACACCTCGTTTTGTCGTGAAATAGGTGTGGAGGTGTTCAAGTTTTAATAATTGCTTAGCCATGATTTCCTCCCTTATCTACCACTTGATTTCGGATCAAGCGCATCGCGCAATCCGTCACCAATAAGGTTAATGCAAATACAGGATAAGCCAAATATGGCTCCAACGAACACCCAGTTCCACCAGTAGTTCTGAATGGTAACGCTGTTATTTGCGCCGTTCAGCATGTTTCCCCAAGTAGGTGTAGGAAGCGGAACACCAAATCCCAAATACGACAGTGTTGATTCTGTAAGCATAGAAGTACCAAAAGCAAGAGTAATTGATACTAGACACACAGACATAACGTTAGGAATAATGTGCTTAAAAATGATTTTGCTTTCCTTGACCCCCATAGTCTTGGCCGCAACAACGTATTCCATTTCACGCTGAGATAGCATCTGGGCACGAACTAAGTTACACAATCCTGGCCAGGAAAGAATTCCTAAAATTACCATAATAATGTACATTCTCTGTCCAACAGAAACCCGTGTTCCCATAACGGCAGACAAAATCATAGCAAACGGAATAAATGGCATACTGGATACTACCTCGGCTACACGCATGATGAGCATATCGACCCATCCTCCAAAGTAACCAGCAAGACCGCCCAAAATTACTCCGATTATCATCTCGATTACAACGGATAGGGCTCCAATAGTCATAGTCATCTTACCGCCATTAACGAGACGCGCAAAAACATCTCTTCCAAGGTTATCTGTTCCCATGATAAAGCCTTTAAGTCCCCAAGAGTACACCTTTCCATTTTCATCCACAGCATAATTCTGGAAAGACCCTGAATTCAGGGAGACGATTTTTGCGTTTTGAACGTTTTCAGGAACATCACATTGATTATATCGGTTACTACCCCAACAAACTATAGTTCCATCTGTCATATGAGCGGCAAAATGATACCTTCCACCTTCAATATAATCAATAGGAGCATCAAATTTAGGAGGTTTGTTCTCCCCTTTTGTGGATGCACCCCAAACAACGATTGATCCGTCCTTTTTTACAGCAGCAACAGTGTTTGTAGAAGCAGCAATAGATACTACGTCTGAAGTCGCTTCATCTGGAACTTTTGTTATGGTACTAGAAGCAACATATCCCGGACTTACAACACTGCCATCATCAAGTAATACGACAAATGCTGTATTTGTAAGTGCAACATC
>JAFUBI010000078.1 GCA_017460285.1 Oscillospiraceae bacterium
ACTAGCCAGCAGACAGAACTTCAGGCATTTTGTAACAAACAAAAATGTCCGAATAGATCGGACTTTCTGCTAGGACCTATTATTCTTTCCTAATGGTCGGAGTGGCGAGACTCGAACTCGCGGCATCCAGTTCCCAAAACTGGCACGCTACCAACTGCGCTACACCCCGTAATTGCGAAGTTTATTATAACAAAGCTTTTTCCGATATGCAATCGTTTTCCATATGACTGTTCTTTGCCAGTATGCCTTTTTCATGGTACGATGTATGCATCTGGAGGACACTTGTGATGTACCATTTTCTTCTCAATCCCAGAGCTTTCCGGGCGATCCTCGCCGGAACGAAAACAACTGAAGTCCGCGTATCCACAGAAGAGGAGCCATTTCGATATGAGGACATTCTCTCAGGCGATGTTCTTTGCTTTGAGAACACCGAAACCGGAGAACAATTATCTGCTGTAGTCTGTTCCACACATCACTACCCGGATTCAGAAACGCTCCTACAACACGAAGACATCACCATCACTATGTCCAGTACGAATGACCCTGTGATCGGGGCGGAGCGCCTTCGCTCTTTCCCAGGCTACCGTGAGGGAATGCTGAAAAACGGAGTCTGGGCGATTCGTCTCCGTGATCCAAAACTGCTATAACATAAAGAGAGGGTGCTATGAAAAAACTACTTCAAACTTCAGACCATATCCTCATAGGAGGTCATCGCGGCTGCGAATGCGAATTGCCAGAAAACTCCATCGCTGCGATGGAACGGGGTATCCACGACGGTGCAGATTATCTTGAGATCGATGTTCAACTCACCAAAGACGGTATTCCCGTGATCTATCATGACGTACGGCTTGAAGACAAGACTTCCCTTGTTGGCTATGTACATGAACATACAGAGCAAGAACTTCGCGCTGCTGTTCCCGGGTTATGCACGCTGCGTGAAGCGATGCAATGGGGAAAAAAAGCAGATGCCTGGTTCGGACTTGAACTAAAGGGCGTTCCCCTCGATACACAGTCCTACAACCTTCGCCTCGTTGAACTTCTTTCAGAGATCGTACGGGAAGAAGGAATGACAGAACATGTCTTTGCCTTTGGTCTGGACTACCAGGTGCTGCGTCACCTGAGAGAGATCGATCCGGAGATACCCATTGGTCTCATCATCGCGGATGTACCGCAGGACCCTGTAGCCTTAATGAAAGAGATGGATGCCTGCATCTACCTGGCTTACATCTGGCAAATGACTCCAAAGATCATTCACGACCTTCACGAAGCAGGCTTCTATGTGGATGGCGCTATTTTAAGAGACAAGAAATGGCAAGTCCGTGCCAGAGAATTGGGAGTCGATATGTTCGAAACCGATTTCCCCATCGAAGACGCAAAGACTGTAACTCCTCGTGCTCCAAAACGGTAAGTTTTTCCAATACCACACTAGGAGGGTCCACTTAGACCCTCCTAGTTTCGTGTTCAGTTTTGCTGCTGATCATTCGCCAAAACTAGAGATACCATAAGTATTTACGATAGCGTCCACCTTTTCACCCGCTTTGCACAGTGGACACTCGTTGTATGGTTTGCTGATATAGTCGTTCATCATGTGCTTCGTGTTGAAGATGCAGGTCACGGGATATCCAGCGCACTCATCAACGGATGCGAAGATAGAGCAAGCACCGACAGTAAATCCACCATAATACTCTACCGCTTCGATCCCGCCTTGCACGGTATAACCGGTCGTGATAGACGCTGCCAGGATCAATACATGTTTTCCGCGGATCATTGGCATCGTGTTGTCGCGGAACAACAACTGGCTTCCCGTTGTGTGCTCGGGCGTCACGACATAGATCGTGTTGTGCTCATTCATGCTGACGAATCCGCTCTCAGTTAGAGCTTCAGCCATACAGGTTCCGACGACTTCTGTTCCATCCAGGCAAAGGATCGTATCGATCACAGTCGTTCTCTTATATTTCGCAGCCAGCTGCCTTGCAGCTTCCTTCGCTTCGGAAAGCATATGCTTCGTTGTAGTCAGATCCACATAATAATTGATGTGGCTGTGGCTGGTGGCAAAATGTCCCTTTGCGACACGCAACTTCAAAGTGCTGTTGGGATTTGGATATTCCACAATTTTGATCGCCATAAATTGCTCCCTCCTTAGGTGCTCCTTTTTCTAATCATAACAGATTTCTGGGAAAGTTAAGCGAAAAAACTGTTTTTTTCCGCTTTGCACGAAGCGAAGCCGAGATCTTTGGTCATTGTGATCATTTTATGCTTTTGATAAATTATACTATTAGTATAATGGCGCGCTATTATTACAAATGATTGAAGTGAAAAAGAAAGACTTGAAACCAAAGTGATCCCAGTCTTTCTCAATATGTTATCAATAACCGAGGTAACTGATGTTCATATCCACAGCTCCGGAGATTCCCGGGCAGGAACCGCTTCCGGAATACTGCCACATCTCATATCTTCCGGCATAATCCGTCTTTGAGGTGTAGTGGGCGAGCCAAATGACTGTCCCCGATCCGAGAGCCCCAGTGTTGACTTTTGCGCTGAGCCAGAACTTATTCGCATAGAGACCAGCCCTGTATCCACTGTTGCGGACAGTCTCACAGAAAGCGTTTACGACCTGTGTGCGCTGTGCATTGGACAGGACTTTAAATCCCGCAGCCTGGGCACCGGAAGATACCGGATCCTCAAGGTCCATAAAGATTGGGTATTCCAACCCTACTCCAGCTTTACGCACCATCTGGATACAAGCGGACGCTTCTTCGACCGCCTGAAGTTCCGTTGCAGCCAGTGTGAAGAAATACACACCGACCTTCAATCCAGCAGCTTTTGCTCCGCGGATGTTGGAAACAAACATGTCGTCTTCGTAGATGCCTCCGGCTGTAGATCCTCTCAAACCGCAGCGAACGATGACGAAGTCCACTCCGCTGTTCTTGACGGCATTCCAGTCTATCGTTGAGTAGCAGTTCCACTGAGAAACATCGATACCTTTTGTCGTGGTGGTGATCAAAGCACCGTCCGCTCCGAAAGTGACTTCTTTTCCCTGAATGACCTGCTTTCCGGTGACTTTATTTCCATTCTTATCGAAGTAATATCTCTTCCCGTCGATATCCTGCCATCCGGTATACTTGATCTTTTCGCCGGTCATTTCCTTCTTTTCTTCGACCGACTCAAACTGATACAGATAGTTTCCTGAACTGTCTTTCACAGGAGCACCATAAGCGTCGATGACTTTGCTCTTGCAATCGACCCAGTCTTTCACTGGCTCTTCCTGAGTTCCGCCTCCGGAGCCTTCTCCGCCGCCTTGATTCTCCTCTCCGCCCTGCGTGTTCTCGCCGCCTTGATTTTCCTCTCCGCCCTGGCTTCCTCCACCTTCGTTGCCGCCTTCGGAAGTTCCTTCACCGCCGGAAGGCTCATCTTCTCCACTTGGTGCAGGATCCGCCGGAACATCAGGAGCCGGCTCTGTACCTTCTCCCTCTCCTCCTTCTTCGTCTCCACCCACACCGATGGTCTCATATACGACTGCGGTCGCGATGGTCCCATCCGAATTCAGTGTGACTTTGACCCCGGATGTGGATCCGTCCGGATTTACCAGGTACTGTTCACCGTCTACCGTTACGGTCTTCGGCTTAGAGATATACAGTATATTTCCGTTTTCATCTTTGACGACGACTTCCTCTCCGGAACCGGGGATCGTTGTCTTTGTGGATTCCACATACTCCACCGTATCTACGATCGTGACAGCGCTGCCACCCTGTGTCGCTTGACCATATTTCGCGTCTTCCTGCGCCAGTTCCGCATTGCTCGCCTTTTTGACTTCGACCTTGACCGCTTTGTGTTCCACAGGTTTTTCCACTGTAACATTGACCGGATCCGGAGTGCCAAATCCTTCGATCGGAGTCATAGTCACCGTGTAACCGCCCGGCTTTGGATTTTCATAGCGAATGATACCATCGCAATCCTCGTCCGCCATCACGACAGGATCCGCTTCTTCGTCCAGGAACTGTATCGTCACCTGATACGGAATGCCTGCCAGCACGACGCCTTCAGCGTCATGCAGCGTGATCGTGATCTCTGCTGTGGAAGGCGCAGCGTCCAAAGTCAATGGGATATCCGGCTCTTCATAGGAAAGTTTGACCATATGGGCAAGGGGGATATAATCCTGGACCTCATCTCCTCCTGTCTGCTCCAACAACACTTCCGTTTTTGCTGCGGAAACGTTGTAACTGAGAGACAAAGCACTGGCAGATAGACCAAAAACCATCACCAAGCACAGAAACGCCGAGATAACAGGCGAAACTTTAATGCGGGAAATGGATGCCAATTTCTTCTGTAACTGCTTCAATGGGTCACCTCACTGATGAAAACATGTGGAAAAATTGTCAAAAAGCGACAAACATACACATTAATTATACAGATGCCATTTGAAAAGACAATCTTTTCAACACAGATTTAACATAAAGTTCAACAACTTTACACGTGATAGACGAAAAATTGTGCATTTTCTCTCACACTTGCTTTCTTTTTCTCTCTCGCCTAAACTGAATACAAAAAACAAGCAGGTGCTGCCATGCAAAAAGTAGCTTTCGTTACCGGCGGGAGTCGCGGTATCGGTGCCGCGATCTGCAGATCTCTCGCAGAAAAAGGATACCTCACCGTCGTGTGCTATAAAGAGAATAAAGAGTCCGCTGAAAAACTGGCGGATCTCCTGAATACATCAGGTCTTTCTGCTGTTCCTCTCCACTGCGATGTCCGCAATGAAGAAGAGATCATATCCGCGATCGCATATGCGGAATCCCTTGGGGAACTGAGTGTTGTAGTCAATTGCGCCGGGGTAGTTGGTTCCGGACAAGTGCAGGACATCACCGCTGAGCAGTGGCACAGTGTGTTTTCTGCCAATACCCGTGGAACTGCTCTTGTCTGCCGCGAAGCTGCCAAGGAAATGATACGCCGTCATGGCGGAAGTATCGTGAACATCTCATCCATCTGGGGCAACGACGGTGCCTCCTGTGAATCCGTCTATTCAGCAAGCAAAGCCGCGGTCATCGGCTTTACGAAATCTTTGGCAAAGGAACTGGGTCCTTCCGGGATCACCGTGAACTGCGTTTCACCAGGTGTTATTGATACGGACATGAACCGCTGCTATTCCGAAGAGGAACTCCAGGCTTTGGCGGACGAGACTCCCCTGGGAAGGATCGGAATTCCAGAGGAAGTTGCGGAAGCTGTAGTCTTTCTGGCGGATGCTTCCTTCATCACGGGACAAGTTCTCACAGTAGACGGTGGATTCTCCCTCTGATCTCTAAAGACAAAATACTGCCTGCACGGCACTTACGGGTGTGCTGCGCAGGCAGTTTCCATTTATGTGAGGATTGTTTCACTCAAGCACGATCGTGCGTTCAGAATTGTCGTATACCGTTTCCACTGTCCAGGTCGATAGATCCACGACTGCCATCAACTCAAACTGTTCAGACAGGTACTGCGCGTCCTCACGATAGGCACCATACCCCAAGGTGATGTAAGAATAGTCCACATACACCATGTTTGGAATCATGCCCACCGATGCGAGGAGGTCGTTCCAGTTCATTCCCACATCGATCCCCTTCAGGTCGATCCCTTTCAGAGTATCCTGTTTCTTCCAGTTTCTTGTATTCACACCGAAGAAATACATGAACTTTCCGTTCGCGCCGATGCCGATCGTGTAGTTCCAGGCAGGAGTCAGACCATCCTCAAGCAGACAACTCGAATTGGCACGGTAGATCTCGGTCTCCCCTCCGGAGACTCTTTCCATCCCGCTGACGATCTGCTGCATATCCCCACGGCTGTAGTGATTCTGCATCAGCAGGCATTTGTGGAATTCATAGTAGTCTGCCAGATAACTGTCAAAACTGGAGTAGATCGACGCCATCCTCGTCCCCTCTTCGAGGGTATTGTAATAGAGAGGATCCTGTCCATCGAAGGTCACCCCGTAGAATGTCTGATAAGACCCATCGCTCCGCTGTGTACAGACCAACTCTCCTTTCCATTCCGGACTGAAGTTCGCCTTCGGATCCACATGCCCAAAATGGTACTCAGTGACCTGAACGCTGTCGTTGCTGTAAACTCGGATCATGGACGGCGCAGTCCCTACCTGCTCCTGCAACTCATACACAGATGTTTCCGCATTAAAACTTGGAGCAAAATTCTCAATAGCCCCAACCTTGGATGCCTCTTCCAGATCCAGGATCGTGATCGCATTTGCCAAAGAACCGGAGTACTCGACCTGAATGACACAGGAAGGCATGCCGAAAGACGTCAGGGAACTGCTTTCGTAACGACAGACTCCGTTCTTTTGTGACACAGGTGTACCGAAGTTCCTCTCGATCTGGCTCTGTGTAACTCCCAGACTCAGGTTCAACCCATTTGTCACCGTCACTCCGCGAGAGCCGCTTTCATTGACCTGCGTGCCAGTTGAATTGGATTTGGGGAACAGTTTCTTTACCGTTTTTATACCCCACAACACAGCCAGGATCGCGAGAGCAGCCATAAGGATCAGAACCAGAGCTTTGCCTATCTGAGATCTCTTTCTCCTTCTCTCCTTTTTGCTCTGTTCGCTTTTGCGCTCTTCGCCGTACAGTTCTGTCACGTTCTGACTGACATGAGCCTCTTCTCTCGTTTGTCTGTTTTTCCTCTGTGCAGCCTCTGCTGCCCTTTGGGAGTAGACGACTTTCTGAGTAGAGGGAGCAGCAGCGGTAGAAGAAGATTTCGGTCTCGCTGTCTCAGCTGCCTTGGATGAAGTGGAAGACTGTCTTGAAGTATATTGGGCGCTTGAGGTCTCCGTGCGGGGACTAGTCTGTGTGTTCTGTCCGCTGGAAGTTCTTCTCTGAGAAAAAGCTTCTGCGCTCTTCTTACTGTCCACGACAAGGATGTCCGAATCCCGAATGATCTCACCGGCACAACTCTTCAAACTGGAGAGGAACTGAAGCAGTTCATAATCCGTAACGATGAACGGAGCATTCTCCCCGTGGGTAGAGACAGCCATCGCGATACATCCGTCTTTCTGAGGCTGTAGGCTCAATCCGATCTTGAGATCCTGAGATGTCAGGCGGATATCATAGGGCTTGTAGACCGCGCGGAATCTGGTGGAGCCAATGGCAAACGTGCCGCTCCACCCGCCGGACTCATCCGGAGCAAGATTCGCGTGCATATTGTTGGAATACAACTGCTTATTCCCAAAGTTGTTCAACAGTTTCCACACCTGATTCGCAGGAGTGGAAAAAGCCATCAATGCCGTGTAATGTTTTCTTTCTTGACTCATCGAACACCTTTCAACTTAAAGGATCCCGAACGGTGCTTGTCAAATGAAATTCGGGATCTAAATAGATCATCAACGGATAACTGTAGGGGAACTCCGCTCCGCTTTCTGCGGCGGATTCCAGCCCATAGCCCAAAGCGACTTCGCCGCTCTCGCGGATCGCGGCAAACGTCGGCAGGATCTGCAACTCTTTCGAGATATCAAACAGGGAGATGCCCCATCTCAACTGGTAGTGATCCAGATCATCGAGTGTCTCTCTCACCTTCCCCAGGTGATGATTCCTCATAGAGGCAGAAACAACGACACCGTCCCTCATAACAACAGAATAGGAATAGCGGTATCCCTCCTCACTCTTTCCGCAAAGATAGGTATATTGTGTATCTGAATCCATCAACTGAAGTTCGATAACATCCTCCGCCATCGCTAGAAGGATGTCGACCTCCTCTTTGGTCTTCCCCGGAAGAAGATATACTCTGCGGTATACTGCACGGTCTGTATCATACTGAACGATACTCGCGTATTGGTGTTTTGTAGCGGCTGGCAGTTCCTTCACGCGCAGCGGGTCCTCCGGGCTCTCCGCCAGATAGTATCCCGCCTGAGTCTGAAGTTGTCCTTCCCTCAAGCGAAGCACCAGTTCCGCTGTCTTGTTGACGTTAAAAAGATCGTCTTCAAACAGGTAATGACCGAAATACAAATATTTCGTTCCGCTCTTGTCCACCCAGAAAGCGCTTGGTTCCATCTCGAGGCTCTCATAAGCCTCAGGAATCTCCATACTGGGTGAAACATAGTTCTTGACATTTTTGATCGTAACGCCGTAACTCTCCGAACGCGTATGGTCTACGAAACCGTATCTCCGGACAAGTCCATAGGCGTCGTATACGACACGGATCTCACATACCGGTTCCCCGTTGGCATCCTTCTCAGTGGAGGTATAACTGAATTCATCCACCGATTCCTTATTTCCGGAGCAGCTGAGCATGAACTCCACATCCCGCTTTCTCTGTCCGATCGAGATCTGTAGAGCATTGTTCAGGTTGACCAGATCGCTCTCTGCGATAGACAGACCTGATGATGGGACGATATCCCCACGCTCAAAGGAAAGACCGACTGAGATGACAGCAACGAGGATGGCAATGAGAACGCATCCAAGGATCTTGTTTCTTGTTGAGATATACAGGTTTCTTTCGGTATACGGATCCTCGACTGCCGTGCTGCGCTTTGGCTGCTGATAGCCGCGTGTCATGCGGAAGAACATACCCTTCAGATTCAGGTGCTGGGCATTCTTCCCCTTCTGCTCCTCGTTCTGATAGGCGTAGCAGGTCTTGCGGAGGTTCTTCAGGATATTGCGGTTGCGAACCTCAATGGGGAATTCATCCTCTTCAACATGAGCCACATCCTGGAAAGTGGAGGAAAAGGACACCTTGCATCCATTCTCCACACCTCTCACGGAGATCTCATCCGTGCGGTACGCTCCGG
>JAFUBI010000079.1 GCA_017460285.1 Oscillospiraceae bacterium
GCATGAACATGAACATGCATGTTGGGGAACTTCCTCTGCGCCAATTCTCCCAAATGCTTCATCAAATCTTTAGCGGCATAACCTGTGGCAATATCGATCTCATATATAGAGTCATTAGGGTCTTCTAATCGGAGAGCCGAGATAAACTCGTCCTCAAGTTGTGTGCACATCCCCACGCCATTCTCAATTTGAAGATATTCTCCGTATTCTTCAGGTGAGAGCATCGGTTCCTCTGCCAAGAGATAGAACTCATCCGATGCATAAACAACATCGTTTCCATATAAAGCACGGCACTTTTCCGCAAAAGGACGAATGATTTCAATGGTTTCTTTCGCACTTTCTTTGTCAAAAGCACGCAACTGAGTCAATCCTTCTCTGTGAGAAGTCAATCCAACAGGAACAACAGCGACACTTCCTACAGCGGGGCACAGCTCCACTAGATCCGATAAAGTGCTCTTCAACTCTTCTCCATCATTCCAGTCTCTGCAAAGAACGATCTGGCAGTTGATGCTCACGCCAGCTTCGGCCAGTTGATAAAGATATTTTAAACTGCGCCCAGCAAATCGATTTCCAAGCATTCGGTTTCTCAGTTCCGGATTTGTAGTATGAACTGAAATATTCACTGGAGATATCTTCATTTTGATGATACGCTCCACATCATGATCCGAAAGGTTTGTCAAAGTCACGTAACTTCCAAACAAAAAACTCATTCTTTCGTCATCATCTTTGAAATAGATACTTCTCCGCATCCCCTTTGGATTCTGGTCGATAAAACAGAAGATGCACCTGTTTCTGCATGAATGTTCCTTGTCCATCAAAAACGAATCGGATTCCAATCC
Source organism: Oscillospiraceae bacterium (assembly GCA_017460285.1). Lineage (GTDB taxonomy): Bacteria > Bacillota > Clostridia > Oscillospirales > Ruminococcaceae > RUG11783. The sequence continues at coordinate 840 of JAFUBI010000079.1, forward strand.
CAATTGTGAATATTCGTCCTTGGAAACATGAGTTTCTTGTTTTGAGCCATCAGGTAACTGGAACACAAGATCCAACTCTTTTGCAGAAGAATAGAAGCCATAGTCCAGTACATCGGAGATCTCTTCTCCATTGATAGACAATAGCAACGTTCCAACCGGTAACTGCAAAGCTTCTGCCGGCGAATCCTTTTCTGCACCAATAATCTTAACTGCCATAGACCCTCATAATCAAAAAAGACGAGGAACTGATCCCCCGTCTCTTTGTTTTCTACATTACGCTTCTTTGCTTACAACTTCTCTGCCGTTGTAATATCCGCAGAAACCACATGCCTTATGCGGAACCATGTATTCACCGCACTGTGGGCAAGTAACGAGCGTTGGAGCGGCCATCTTCCAAACGGAGGAGCGTCTTTTATCGCGCCGCGCCTTGCTGGTTTTTCTTTTCGGTACTGCCATGCCGAGCACCTCCTCTATCATCACATTCAAAACAACGCCCCGAAAAAGCGTGCTTGATTATTATATCATAATGATTCACCCTGTCAATTGATTTTTTGGGTTATTAGAGATATTTTTTGATGTTTTCTGTCAACTTTGAAATGTCGGCTGATACCGTTACGATGACCTTCACATATTCAGGTGCGACATCGTTGATGTGATCCAATAGATCACCAAGGCCTTCCAGATCTCCGCCCCCTACTTTGAGAGATCCATCCATATAAACCTGCTCAATATCATAATCTCCAGCCAAAACACCCATAAAGAAGCCAAAATACTGGTCATATCCACGGATATTATAATCATCAACATCAATTATCCGAATACTCGGTTTGATGTTATAAGTGGACTTCATTCCTTTCTCAATGCAGACGATATGTCCGTCAGTCACCTCAGAAGCATTGTTCATCTGCTCAATAATCGTTTTTGTCTTGCCGGAGCCTTTATCTCCGACCACTAACTGTATCATATGCGTTATTCCTCCGTTGATGATTTTGAATATTATATCTCATTTTAATAGTTTTTTCTTGTCTTCCTCATAGCCTGGCTTATCCAATAAGGCGAACATATTTCTCTTGTAAGTCTCTACACCTGGCTGATTAAAAGGATTGACATCCAGAACATAGCCCGACACAGCGCAGGACCGCTCGAAGAAGTAAATCAACTCACCGAGGTTATAAGCGTCTGCCCTTTCAACTTCAACGATACTGCAAGGCACTCCACCTTCAACATGTGCCCTCAAAGTAGCGTCAGAAGCGACCTGGTTGATCTCTTCCAGTGTTTTCCCGGCAAGATAATTTAAGCCGTCAAAATCCACTTTTTCCTCGTTAACTTTCAGTTTCGAACCCGTATCCTTGAAAGAAACCATCGTCTCAAATAGGAATCTGCTTCCATCCTGAATGTATTGTCCCATTGAATGAAGATCCGTTGTGAACAAAGCGCTTGATGGATAGATTCCTTTTTTATCCTTACCTTCGCTTTCACCATATAGCTGCTTATACCATTCACCCATCATTCGGAATCTTGGTTCGAAGCAGGAAAGAACTTCAACATTTTTACCCTTCCGATACAGAATATTTCTTGCTGCAGCGTAAAGGTTTGTAGGATTGCAAAGGGAATCATCCAAATGGACCTTCTTCCTATAATCTGCTGCCCCCTGCAAAAGAGCATCCGTATCTACACCAGCGACAGCCAAAGGAAGCAATCCCACTGCAGTCAAAACGGAAAATCTTCCACCAACATCATCCGGAACTACAAAGGTCTCATACCCCTGCTCGTCAGACAATTTCTTCAGTGTACCTCTAGAACGGTCCGTTGTTGCCAAAATCCTTCTCGCTGCTTCTTCCTCACCATATCGGCGTATCAAATAGTTGCGAAGTGTGCGGAACGCTACAGCAGGCTCTGTGGTAGTTCCAGATTTGGAAATCACATTTACAGACACATCACCTGTTTCACACAATTCCAACAGGTCGGAAAGATCCGATGAAGAAATGGAATTCCCGGCAAAATACACTTTCGGTTTGCACAGTTCGTTGTGCTGTTCACCAAGGATCATCTCCAAAACTGCTCTCGCGCCAAGATATGATCCTCCAATTCCTACTACAACAAAAATATCACTGTTTTCACGTACTCGTTTCGCAGCAGCCTTGATCCTGGCATACTCTTCCTTGTCAAAATCTAGCGGAAGATCTCTCCAACCTATAAAATCATTGCCTGCTCCAGCACCGTTTCTCAAATCTTGCGAAGCTCTCTCTACTTCCTTTGCAATTCCGTCAAATTCTTCTTTGGAAACGAAACTCTCTAAATAACCTGTGTTATATCGAATCATAATGCACCTCGTTGCATTTTATTTCTTTATTACAATGATATTGCATGAAAACTATCAAAGTCAATCTCGCCAAATTCCGGGAGATACAGTATAATTGTGGTCGATTAATGGTCAGGAGGCTCCACTTGAAAGTCTATTTTGAAACATTTGGATGCAAAGTCAATGTGTATGAAACATCTGCATTGGTACAGATGTTTTTATCTGCGGGCTTTGAACGCGCGGAATCACTTGAAGATACCGATGTCGTCATAATCAACTCCTGTACTGTCACTGAAAACTCGGACAGGAAAGCACGTGCATTCGTACGCAAAGCGCGCACCCTTGTACCGAATGCTGTTATTCTCTTGTGCGGTTGCTTCGCACAAGCTTTCCCTGATAAAGCTCAGGAATTACATCCTGACATCTTAATGGGAACAACAGATCGAAACAAAGCTGTTGCTGCCGTTCAGGATTTTCTTGAGAACAGAGAACAAAAAAATCTTGTTCATCCTTTTGACAGCACTTCCTTCGAACCTTTGGAAGCAAAAGAACTTGTTGAGCACACAAGGGCATTCTTAAAAATCCAGGATGGTTGCGAAAAATACTGTTCTTACTGTGCGATACCGAAAGCAAGAGGGCCGGTACGCTCTATGCCTCTAAACGAGGTAAGACGCCAATGTGAAACACTTGTTAATAACGGGTATCAGGAGATCGTCCTTTGCGGTATTAATCTTTCTGCCTATGGCAATGATCTCGGATCGGATCTAGGTGACGCGGTTGTCGTATCTAACTCCATAGAAGGGCTGGAACGTATTAGGCTAAGTTCTCTCGAGTGCGACATTATGACTGATGAAATGCTGTCAAAGTTTTCA
>JAFUBI010000080.1 GCA_017460285.1 Oscillospiraceae bacterium
AATATGCTCCCTGCTTTGACAAGAGCTTTACAACTCGTTGAAGAATTAGATGCAGGTGACATCGTAAATGGTATTGTAGACATACGTGGAAATACTCCAGAAAGAAAACATCTCCCTCTACAACCAGACGTAATCAACAAATTCTTGGGAATCAATCTTACTACGGATGAGATGGTACGCATTCTCGAATCACTTGAATTCGAAGTCTCTGACGACCTGATCGTTACACCTCCTACTTTCCGTGGTGATATCCTTCTTATGAATGACATTGCGGAAGAAATTGCACGTATTTATGGATATGACAATATTCCCAATACAGTCATGAAAGGTATAGCTACAGCTAAACCTACAGATCGTCAGACATTTGAACACGCTCTCGCGCTGCGTTTAGTAGCAGCCGGTTTGTATGAGACTAAAACATATTCTTTCATGGGTACTAAAACGCTCGATCTAATTGGCGAGCCAAAAGACAGTAAACTTCGAAAGGTTGTGAAAATCAGCAATCCTTTTGGCGACGATACTGCCTATATGAGAACGACTATGCTTCCTTCCATGTTGGAAGTTGTTGCTAGAAACGCGAATGCACGTGTTCCTTCTGCGTCGCTCTATGAAATTGGTGTTGTTTTCCGTGCAAATGATGACGAAAACATACTTCCGGAAGAACCAAAGGAATTGATTATTGCTAGTTACAATGATTTGGACTTCTTCGGTGTCAAAGGAATACTGGAAGATATTTGCGAACATTTTAATACCGTATCTCCCCGCTTTGCCCCTCTTACTACTGGAAATGTTTATCATCCAGGAAAAGCAGCAACCGTTTATGTAGGAAATATTGAGATCGGAACATTAGGAGAACTTCTCCCAACAATTGCATCAAACTTCAATATTAAAGAAAAGGTAACGGTTGCTCAGATCTCAGTAGAAGCACTATATGCTGTTAAGGGAGATACGAAACGTTTCACTCCTCTACCCAAATTCCCTGCGCTAACAAGAGACCTTGCCATTGTTGTAGACAAAGCCACTCCAAGCGAAGAAGTTGAAAATCATATCAAGACAGCATGTGGAGACATCCTTGAATCAATCTCCGTTTTTGATGTTTACACCGGAGATAAGATCGAGCAAGGTAAAAAGAGTATTGCATATAGTCTTAAGTTGCGTCATTCTGATAGAACCTTGAAAGACGAAGAGGCTGACTCTGCAATTAAAGCTGCTTTGGATAGCCTTAAGACAATCGGAGCTGTGTTACGGTCATAACTTGCGCCTCGTGTTCATTTAGTGTATCCTTATTTTTGCAAAGGAGATTGATATAACATGCAAGACAAAACAATGATCTTTTCCCTGGCAGACGAACAGGATCGCATCATTCGTGATAAGCTCACGCTTGTTTATAACGCTTTAAAAGAAAAAGGATACAATCCTGTAAACCAAATCGTAGGTTATTTGCTTACAGAAGACCCTACTTACATCACTACGTACAATAATGCTCGCTCCATCATGCATTCTATGGATCGCGATGATATTATGGTCGCTATGGTAAAGAATTTTATTGTTTAATGGAGGAACAGATGGCAGAACAAAGCTTAGTGTATAAAGGAAAGCCATTAGCTAGAAAAGGAAATGATATCTACTATGGAGATCCTTCCGCCCCATATGTCATTTATTTGCAAGTTCTTACAACCGAAAAAAAGAACGATGTAGATGTCGCTACCAGAGTTCAGGTCATGCTTCTTTCTACTGATTCTTCTCTTGGATTGAAAGATAGAATCGTTCGAGTAAGCGAAAAAAGCAGTCTATACAGCGCCCTCGATATCGGTTATGTTTGGTTAGAAAGAGCTTTAAAAGGATAAAATCCATTTTTAATTTCATGATAAAAGCGATGCATCAAGTTCGATGCATCGCTTTTATGTCTTTAGATATATCTGTAACGATGAGTAATCATCCTTCATCCTCACCTTCGGGAGGTTGTTCAACTGGAGGCTGATAATTCGGATTAGGCTCAGGACAGTTGTCACAAGTTGGACCACTAGAAAAACTATGTCCTTTAGCAGGAATTATTTCTGGATCCGAAGGAGACAGTGTACCACACCTACTGCAACAATATGTTCGTGATCCTGATTCTGTGCATGTCGCAGGCGTCTCAGAATAGACCTTAGAAAAATCATGTCCTAATGCAGCAACAGTTTCTGAAGGTTTGTCAGTATTGCCACACCTACTACATTTGTACGAATTAGTACCCGCCTCCGTACACGTAGCTGCTACAGAATTAGCTGTGTCAACAACATAATCATGCCCTAATGCAGGAATTTCAATTTCTTTCTCAATACCACATATCGTGCACTTAGATTGTTTTGAACCCTTATCAGTGCATGTTGGTTCTTTAACCACGGTTCCTTCATTCCAGTCATGATCATTTTCCCCATGAGCAACTTCATACTCTTTTTCGCACAGCTTACATTTTACTGTAATTTTGCCATCTTTATAATCATGAGCTGTATCCCAATCATACTCGTGATCGAGCATTTCTGTAGTCGTTACCGTTTTCTTTCCACAAATTTTACATACTAACGTTTTTGATCCAGCGTGGGTACAAGTCGCTTCTACATAATCCTTGGTCTCATATTCGTGCGTACAGACCTCTTTCACAGTAACGGTAAAGACATAATCCCCATCCTCGCTGATCTTATAAGAAATCGCAATCTGTGCTTTATCTTTCTTTTTAACCTGGCTGTTTACGGACTTGAATAGAGCCTGCCCCATTTCCTCTTCAGAACCTTTAGTGGCATCTGCTTTAGGAATAGTAAACTTATATGTGTCCGGATCTTTATAATTTTCCTCTTTGTCCCCTTCCTTTACCTTCTTGTAATCAACATACCCTTCATCATAGAAAGATTCCATGGCGGAAGTTACAACAACATCACATTGGTATTGATAAACGACAACAGGAGCAGCCTTTCTTGTCAGTTTTTCTGTCAACTCAGGTCGTGTATCCTCTGTTAAAAGAGCATGTGTCCTAACATAGGTGAGAAGCCTTTCATAAGCCGTTTGCTCAAGATGTATGCCATCAGATGTAATATACTCACTCTTACAGTGTCCATCTGACGAACGCCAGACATCTTCTGTAACATTCAAATAGTGCAGTCCCCGTTCCTCGCACATCTTGATCAAAGCGTTGTTGAAAGTATAAACCTTCTTATAATCAACCATTCGATATCCAGAAGGAAGATCGCTTCCAACTGGAGGTATGGACTGAATTATGATATCTGCA
>JAFUBI010000081.1 GCA_017460285.1 Oscillospiraceae bacterium
CTGACCGCCCAAAGAAGCGATCACTCCTTCCGGCTGTTCATAATCCACAACATTCATGACATCTTCCGGAGTGAGCGGCTCAAAATAGTGTTTGTCTGCTGTGGCGTAATCCGTGGAAACGGTCTCCGGATTGTTGTTGATAATGATCGCCTCATAACCCATCTTCCGGATCGTTTGAACTGCATGGACCGTGGAGTAATCGAATTCCACTCCCTGTCCGATACGGATCGGACCGGCTCCAAGGACGACGATCTTCTTCTTTTTCGTCTTTATGGACGTATTCTTTCCTGAGTAGGATGAGTAATGATATGCGATATATTTGCCCGTATGAAGGGTGTCCACCATCCGGAAAACGGGAGCGATCTTGTGGCGTTTCCTCTTTTCACAGACTTCCAGTTCGTCCAGATTCCAAAGTTTTGCGATATACACATCGGAGAATCCCATCTCTTTTGCTTTGAGAAGGATCTTCCTGTCATTGACGTTCGATCTCAGTGTCTTCTCCATGTCGACGATCTTTTGGATCGATTCCAGGAACAGACTGGTGATCTGGGTAAGCTCGTGGAGTTCCTCCACGCTCGTGCCTCTTCTCAGCAATTCCGCTATCGCAAAGATCCCATCCGAACGGAACTGGGAGAGATACTCCTTCATTTCTTTCGTTGAATAACTGTCGAACTTCTTATCATGGAGATGGGACACGCCGATCTCCATGGACCGGACCGACTTCAGAATGCATTCCTCAAGATTGGACCCGATTCCCATGACCTCACCGGTCGCCTTCATTTGCGTTCCAAGCACATTCGTTGTGGAAGGGAATTTATCGAATGGGAAGCGTGGGAATTTTGCCACGTAATAGTCGAGGCTCGGTTCCTTGGCTGCTGTGGCTCCAGCCACTTCGATCTCATTCAGAGTCATGCCTAAAGCGATCTTCGCGCTGACTCTGGCAATGGGGTAACCGCTTGCTTTGGATGCCAGTGCCGATGAACGTGACACTCTGGGGTTGACCTCGATCAGGAAGTATTCACTTGTTTCCGGGTGAAGTGCGAACTGTACGTTGCACCCTCCCTCGACTTTTAGTTCTTTTATGATGCGAAGCGCACTGTCGTTGAGCATCTTCAGATCGTGATCATTCAAAGAAAGGATCGGAGCGACAACGATAGAATCTCCGGTATGGACACCTACAGGATCCACATTTTCCATCCCGCAGATCGTGATGGTGTTATCCTCCGAGTCACGCATGACTTCGAACTCGATCTCTTTATAACCTTTTACGCTTTTTTCGATGAGGACTTCATGAACCGGAGATGCTTTAAAGGCGTTGACACCGATCTCCACCAATTCTTCCTCATCGTATGCAAATCCGCCCCCAGTCCCGCCTAAGGTAAAAGCGGGTCTCAGGACGACCGGGTATCCGATCTCCTTTGCGGCTTTCTTTGCCTCCTCCAGGTCATATGTAATCTGAGATGGGATAACAGGTTCACCCATTCCAATGCACATCTCTTTGAACATCTGGCGGTCTTCTGCCTTCTCGATGCTCTCTCTTGGAGTGCCAAGCAGCTCCACCCCGCATTCCTGAAGGATGCCTTTTTTATCCAATTGTACAGCGAGATTCAGCCCTGTCTGTCCTCCGATGCCGGGAACGATCGCGTCCGGGCGTTCATAACGAAGGATCTTCGCTATATATTCCAACGTAAGCGGCTCCATGTAGACCTTGTCCGCAATGGATGTGTCCGTCATGATCGTAGCAGGGTTGGAATTGCACAGGATCACCTGGTATCCCTCTTCCTTTAATGCCAGGCACGCCTGCGTGCCCGCGTAGTCAAATTCTGCCGCCTGTCCGATCACGATAGGACCAGACCCGATGATCAATACCTTTTTGATATCCGTTCTTTTTGCCATCTTCTATCTTCATCCTCTCAAATAAACTACTTCTCTGTTGTGAACAGTGCACAGGCATTCTCCGTAGACCGTCCACCCCTCAAAAGGTGTTGCTCTCCCTTTAGATGCAAACTCTTTGGGATCCACTTTGTAGCTGGATCCGAGGTCCCATACGCACAGATCATCTGTCAAAGGAAGTCCAAATCGTTTCTTGGGATTGAACACCAGCAGTTCGATCAACTTCTCCAGAGATATCGTCCCTTTTCTCACAAGTTCCGTATAAAGGACCGGAAAGGCGGTCTCCAGACCGACGATGCCGAACGCGCTTCCTTTCAATCCTTTTGACTTTTCCTCAGCGCTGTGCGGCGCATGATCTGTCGCGATCATGTCGATCGTTCCATCCAATAGTCCTTCCAGCAGTGCCTCCCTGTCTTCCGACGACCGCAGAGGCGGGTTCATCTTGAACCTTCCCTCTTCTTTCAGATCGTTTTCATCCAGGACCAGATAGTGCGGCGCCGTTTCACAGGTCACATCTACCCCTTTCGCCTTTGCCTTTCGAATCAGATCCACGCTCTCTTTGGTGGAGATATGACAAACGTGATAGGATGCTCCGGTCTCTTCTGCCAGTTTGAGATCTCTTGCGATCTGTCCCCATTCGCTTTCCGAACAGATCCCGGCATGACCATGTTCTTTGGCGTACTGCCCGTCGTGTATATATCCTCCATGCAGCAAGGTCTCATCTTCACAATGCGCCGCGATGATCTTCCCCAGTTTTTTCGTCCGGAGCATGGCTTCCCGCATTTTTTCTTCTTTCTGGATCCCCTTCCCGTCGTCCGAGAAAGCCGCCACACTTGGTGCCATACCCTCCAGATCCGCGATCTCTTTTCCCTCCTCAGCGACCGTCACCGCGCCGTACGGGAGCACATTTATGCAGACATCTTCTTTTTGGATGAGTTCGAGTTCTTGTCGAAGATTCTCAGCGCAGTCCGGAACTGGCTTCAGATTCGGCATTGCGCACACGGTCGTATAGCCTCCTCTCGCTGCAGCTCTCGCACCAGTCTCGATCGTCTCCTTATAAGAAAAACCCGGCTCTCTGAAGTGCACATGCACATCACAGAAACCGGGAAAAACAACGATATCATTGGAGAATGTTTTGATCGTTTCAGGAACGAAAAAAAGAGAACTCTTCGCCCATTCTGCAGAGCCATCCACCGGATATACTTTCCAATCTTTCCTCATAATCCCCTCAAAAAAATCCTGCCGAACACCGGCAGGACAAAATCATTTTTGTTCGTCTATCACATCTTGCCGATATCTCTGTATCGATTTAAAGATATTTTTTTATCTCGACAATATTACCATCCGTGAGGTTCCCCTGTCAATGAGATTTCAGCAGATTTTTCTCTCATGATCCTAGCAGTTTTTTCATAAAAAAAGAGGTCGAAGACCACACTAATCTTCGACCCCGTAAGAGATCATTCTCTGTTTCTTTTCAAATCAGTCTTCCTTTTTGCGAAGTCCGCCGAACCCAGGAAGCCCGCTTCCATTGAGTTCCTCCAGTATCTTCCTTCCCTCACCATGGTAATCCGAAACCAATTCGCTCTCCGCTTTGAACACCATAGTATATCTGTCTTTCTGGTCATAGGGTTTCCACACCGGCATAGAACGTCCGGTAGGATTGTTTCCATTATAAGCAAATGCCGCCCAGGCAGAACCGCAGGTATCGGAACAAGCGTATGCGGCAGCCTTATTTGCTGCAGTATAGAGGTACGGAGCCAGCTCCGCGTTGTCGAAGAAGAACGGGACATCTGTGCCATGAATCGCTTTCTGTACCGGGTCCGGACTTTCAAAAGCGAATACCGCATTGTAGAACGGGGCTGCGCCGTTTCCATCCTTTGCTTTCGACACGCGATCAACAAACCTCAATTGGTGCTGGTCATTGAGCATCGCGATAAACTTGTCCGCCCCGGTGGAACCTTTCTCCAGCATATCCGTGTAAGTTTTTACGATCTTTTCCGTCTGTTCCTCTGTGTATCCGGAATTTCTCAGATAGTCGGGAAGTGTTTCGTCTGTGATCTCAAAGATCTCAGGATTGAACAGCGCGATCAGTGCCATATCCTGCTTCGTGTAGCAAATGATCAGCGGGATATCTTTGCAATACTCAGAGCCTTCCGCTCCATCGAAAGGATTGTATTTGATCACTTCTCCGTCAAACTCTACCGGGAAGTTCAGATATTTACCGTTCTCCCTTGTGGCGTTAACTTCGCGCATCGCTTTGATGAGGTCTTCCGGCGGTATCTTCTGCAGATCATCGATATTGTCCTTCGTGATATGCAAGTGCTCCAGGAAAGCATCGGTATCCGCTTGTCCTACCTTGGGATCTGTTGCCTGAAAGCCTCCACTCTGGATGATTGCTTTGTGGAACAATCCTTTTGCTGCAGGCATGCCAAGCAGTTGGGCTACCTTTCCACCACCGCCGGACTCCCCAAAGATCGTGACGTTGTCCGGGTCGCCGCCGAACCATTCGATGTTGTCGTGTACCCACTGCAGCGCCGCCACCATATCGAGGTTCCCGATGTTGACAGTATGCGCATATTTCTCGACACCGAGGTGTGTTAAATCCATATAACCGAACAGATTCAATCTGTGAGAGAAACTCACCATGACCACATTGTTCTTTTTGGCCATGTTGAAGCCATCCTGGTGAGGGCATTCAGCAGTTCCGGCAACATTTCCGCCGCCGTGTGCCCATACCATGACCGGGAGATGCTCCCCCTTCGTGAGAGACGGCGTCCAGACGTTCAACGCAAGGCAATCTTCAGACTGAGGTCCCTTGCCCATCTCCATGTTTCCTGTAACCAGTTCCTGATTGATCAGGTTGTATTTGGAGTTTGCCACTTCCGGCACTTCGATCCTGGGAGTGTCCGTCTGCCAGCATTTCAAGGCATACTGCTTTGCATCAACGATAACGGGACTCACTTCCGGCGGCTGAGGCGGCATGAAACGAAGTTCTCCAACAGGAGCTTTTGCGTAGCGGACACCAAGGAAACGATACACCCCTTCAAAATAGTCTCCGCGGATTTTGCCATACTTGGTCATTGCTAAGACATCTCTCATTTTGTATTCTCCTCAGATTAACGTCTCTTTTGAGACATATTTTTGCATTCCGAAAAGGTATTACGATTGCCAATACCATTATGAATCGCCGTCCCCGTTCTTTCAAGTCACTTTATAAAATGGGTTGTCTTCAATCCTATTGGTAGGTTTCTTTTCAATTCCATGCCTAAATGGTACATTATTAACAGAGAATCTTTCGTCGATCCTGTTTCAGGGAGAAACATTGTATGCATATTCAGATCTACTCCATAATCAACGCCAAAGAAGCTCTGGAAGTGGCAAAAGCCGGCGCGGACCGCATAGGCGTTCTCGTGACAGATCCTTCCAACCCGAATCATTTTCCGTGTGAAGTCTCCATCGAAGAAGCGCTCCCGATCTTTGATGCGCTGAGAGGCATTGCCACATCTGTACTCATCAGCGTTGCTTTAAATGAGGAAGCTGTGCTGAAGCAAGTCCGATACCTCAAGCCGGATGTTCTTCATCTCTGCACCGGTCTAAAAGGCAGTTTGGAATTTAGGGATAAGCTCAGGAAACAAAGTCCGAATGTACAGTTGATGGAAGCTGTCGGGATCAGGGACGAAACAGCAGTTGCAGAAGCCATCGAAGTCAGCAGATATGCGGATACGATCATCCTGGACAGCGTGGATCCGAAGATCGCAGGAATCGGTGCGGCAGGTGTCACCCACGATTGGGCCATAGACGAAAAAATCCTAACCTCTGTCAGCGTTCCCGTGATCATGGCAGGCGGTCTTGGTCCGGACAACGTTCGGGATGTGCTAAAATATCATCCGTGGGGCGTCGATTCCCTGACGAAAACCAGTGTGGTGGAAAACGGAAAGATCCTTCGAAAAGACATAGACAAAGTCCGGGATTTTTGCCGGATCGTGAAAGAATACGAGGAATCATGATGGATATCTTGTGTATTGGAGATCTCAACGGAGATCTCATCGTTCCGTACGGAGAAGCGATGAAACAAGTTAAAGGCGAAGATCCTGTCCAAGTCTCGTTTCGAGTTGGAGGAACTGTAAGCAACACCGTCCAATATCTCGGAAAACTTGGTGACCATCCGTATTTCATCGGTGACTTGTGCAGCGACTCTATTGGAAGATCTATTCAGGATGTCCTTCGCGGTCTCGGTGTAGATCTCTCTTACTCCAAAGAAAGCGACAATGTCGCGATGCTCTGCGTCGCAGTTATCGATGAAAATGGGGATCGGCTCATCCTCCCCTGGTTTCCCCCAGGAAGCACCGTTCCCCACTTGAGAAAAGACAGTTTCTCCCTCATTCCCAGAAAAGACTACTGGCTCTTCAGCAGCGGAATGATGATGAACAATGAAGAGGAGACCATGAAAAGCGTGGTCGAATTTTTCCGGGAAATGAAAGAAACTACGAATTCCGTCACTCTTTTTGACCTGAATCTTCGTATCGAGAGTTACGGTCTCAATGAGCTCCGCCGTTATTATTATGAGCAGATTCTTCAACTGAGTGATGTGATCATCGGAAACTATGAAGGTGAACTGCGCTTCTTCACTTCAACAGATGACATGGTCGACGGATGCAGAGAATTGGGAAAAGATAAGACCGTTATCTGCCACAATGGGACAAAAGATGTTCTTGTCGTGGACCACGGAGAAATGTTCCGCATTCCCGTTGTAGCTGTCCAGGCGCGTCACACGATTGGCGCGGGAGACGTGTTCAACGCCGGTGTCCTGCATGGGTTCAGTCGGGGCATGAGCTGCCGCGAGGCTGTAGAACAGGGCGTTCTGCAGGCAAGGAATTATCTCATTCAAGAATCCTGACCTTTTTTCCCAAGCATAAAACATAAGGCATGAATGGAGTCCGTGATAAATTAAAAAGACCCGTAACAGAACGGGTCAAATAGGCGGATCGAGTCCAGATGTCACGCAGATGCAGGATTCCATTCTGCCTGTTTGTGCGAAATCAAAAGCACAAATAGAAGAGAACATCTTATATGTATTTTCAATCTTTTTTCTTCCACGGAAGACATAAGAATGGCTGCATTTTCTGTATTTTACAGTATCATTCGTCTTATGGCAACTATCGTTGAATCAACGATTTCGTACAAATAATCCTGCCCTACTCTAGGAAGTGGGCAGGATTTGTGTTTATTGAGCTGTATTATCTAAGGAAGTTCTTTACCGCACCATGGGCAACTGTTTCCTCTTCCTTTCGTGTCCAAATAATGGTGGCAATACGGACACCTCAAAAAAGCGTACCGAAATGGAAGAAAAGAAGCCAGAACGATCAGTCCAACCCACTGCAGGACTCCAAGTCCAAAGTAAGAGCCTGCTTGTATGATCAAGATCCCCAACAGGATTAGCACCCCGCTGATCAGATTTACGATATTTCTAGGCAATGTTCTTTTCATGACTTTCCCTCCCATTAAGTACCATTATACATACCTCGCCAACAAAAGAGAAAGCGTTCTTTTTCTGTACCTTTTCCCCTTATAAGAGTAAAATGATTTAAAAAGGTATTATTATCATTTTTCTGTGATGGAGGTATGCAAATGGAAACTAGACCTTATGTCCCATGGGAATTGATGAACAATTTCATGATCGATGTCTTTAAAGCCTACGGAGTTCCGGAAGAAGATGCCAAGATCTGCGCGGATGTCCTTCTTGAGTCAGACCGCAGAGGCATCGAGAGTCACGGATGCAACCGCTTCAAACCGATCTATATCGACCGCATCGTGAACGGGACGCTTCTGCCTGTCACGAATATCGAGATCGTCAAGGAGACCCCTACCACTGTCGTCATGGATGCTCATGACGGTATGGGCATGGTCGCTTCACACGCCATGATGGAAAAACTGATCAAAAAGGCAAAGGAATACGGCATGGCTGGAGGCGCGATCCGCAATTCCACGCACTACGGCATTGCCGGATACTGGACCACTATGGCGGCAAACGCCGGTCTCATCGGTCTTACTGGAACCAATGCGCGCCCGTCCATCGCTCCGACATTCGGAGTTGAAAACATGCTGGGTACAAACCCCCTGACCTTCTCCCTTCCAACAGATGAGGAATTCCCGTTCTGCATCGACTGCGCGACCTCTATCGTCCAAAGAGGCAAGATCGAGTTTTATGCGCGTTCCGGAAAAGAGACCCCTGCAGGCATGGTCGTAACACATGACGGATCTCCAATCACGGACTCCCAGGAGATCCTGAAGATGCTCTCCAACGGAACAGCAGCACTTGCTCCTCTTGGAGGCGGACCGGGGGATGAGATGTGCGGTTACAAAGGATACGGTTATGCCACTGTCGTTGAGATCCTGTCCGCTGCCCTTGCCGGAGGCGAATTCATGAAATCCCTCACAGGCGTAAGTCCGGAAGGAAAACCCCAGATGTACCACCTCGGTCATTTCTTCTTTGTCGTCGATCCGGAAGCGTTCATGGGTCTTGATACTTTCCGCAAGATCGCCGGAGACATCTGCCGCGAATTGAGAGCAAGCACCAAAGCCCCCGGATACGACCGCATTTACACGGCAGGAGAAAAAGAATATCTGGTA
>JAFUBI010000082.1 GCA_017460285.1 Oscillospiraceae bacterium
TGAAAAACCAGATCTTTTCATACAGCGTAAAGTAATTCCAAATATCCCGAACTTTTTCCTTTAATGTTTTCTTTGTTTCCATCTCGCAAAAACTGCAAGCCTATTCGCTCCAGTTATTTCCCTTCTTCTGCGTTCTCTTCTTCAAATTTGCGATTTAGCACCGCCTGGACCTTTTCCATGATCTCATAGGTATCTGCTCCGTGCACCAGACACGCCATCTCCAGAGATTCATCCATGGCCGACGGACATCCGATACAATGCATCCCTGCTTCCGCAAAGATCTTAGGGATCTCCTTATCCATCCGGATCAGCCGATGCACCGACATATCCTTTGTAACGATAAATCGTTTTTTTCTCTTAAACAGTTTCTCCAACATGAATGGCATTTATCCCTTATCTATTTGTCAGGGGCGAAAATATACGAAGAATACATCCCCTTCAACTTCTTCCCCGTCTTTTGTCGTATACATCTCAAGATAGGAGATGGAATACTCCTCCGCTCCTTCCGGCACGATGTAAACGAGCTCGCCTGTCCTGCTCTTTCCGGAAGCCAGATCATAGGACTCAGGGAACTGCCTCATCTCATCCAAAAGACCATCCTCATATTCGAATGTGATCGGGAAACAATAGGCGTCATCTGCATCGTCGCCCCATTGTGCTTGGAAATCCGTGTCGAACATGGTGATATCTTTATCAAACACATTCTTGACGGTAACATTCGCCACCAGGAAGATGTCCTCATCCAATGTGATGTCTCCGTATGTGGAAGTGAAATTTACAGAATTCACGGTGAAATCAAAAAACAAGGTAGACATCTTGTCTCCGACACCACCTTCATAATACTGAGGTTCGTCTGACCCTTGAAGGCTCTTGCCACCACAAGCCACAAGGCTCAATGCAAGAACGAGACAAAGCGCAACGGCGAACAGTTTTTTCATGGGATAATCCTCCTTTTTTTGACAACGAGAAAATTATATCGATTTCACTTTTAATTGTATAGAAACTCAATTCTGGTCTGTCTTCGCTGCCAACTTCTCTTTTAGGAGTTTCATGAGTCCACGCTCATCCAGAACATCTTCCTCATTTGGGTAGTGCGCAGCGACTTTTTCAAACTTTTGAAGGTAACTGTCAGTCTCCTTTTCATCCTTTCCTAAAAACAGAGAAACGATGTATTTGGTCCGAAGGACAGTGAGGCTTTCCTGAAGTTTTTTGAAATAATCCTGTGCTTCTTTGCTCATCAACCCTTCCCGGGTGCATTTTCCGTTTTCCAAAAGAATATCTGTTGTGATCCTGTCACACTGAAGGACGTTCCAATGGATCCCCGGAAGATTGTAGTCTCCCTCAAGAAATTGATGACACACGATATTGGCGTCACAGTAGTTCCTACTGCTCATGAGTCGGTTCTCAAAGAACACTGCAGAAGAATTGACCACCGCATTCGTCTTGTTGGAATCCGACGGCAGAAAGAACAGTTCCTCCGGCATATCGGACATCCTTTTCCCCTCCGCGTTGTACTCAGATATCTTCAACTGGGTCCAAAAACTCTTTTTCGCCTCTTGAGAATCTCCTGTACGAAGCGCATTGTATCCATCATTAGGAACATCTTTCGTCTGCATCGGGATCCCATTGAGAAGCGCATAGAATATACCGCACACGACGAGACACAGCAGCACTGTGTTGAGGACTGGGATATTCCTCAAAAGAAGATATAGGCAGAAAAAGAGGACCGAAGTAATAAGGTTCATAAGACAGCCGCCCAGGTTGTACAGCAGATAAGGATATTCACCATCCCGATATTCAGGAGGTCCCATAAGACACTGTCCGCCGGTCCCCGCTACTTTAAGTTTGCGAAAAAGGATCTTGCCCTCTCGTTTCA
>JAFUBI010000083.1 GCA_017460285.1 Oscillospiraceae bacterium
AACTGTCTCGTACTCAGAGACCGTCCCTGCTTTCATCGTCTCTCCGACGAGGTCTGTTGCCAATACATACGAGTCGGCGCCAACTTTGACTACAGAATAATCAAACTCCGGATTCAAGCAGATGCCCTGATTTCCAGGTATGGTCCATGTCGTTGTAGTCCAAATGAGGAAATAGGTCTTCTCCAGTGGCAGGTTATGTGCTGCGAGAAATCCGTTGTCACCCAATGCGGGAAAACGGACATAAATAGACGTGCAAGGATCATCATTGTACTCGATCTCTGCTTCTGCAAGAGCGGTACCACAATGTGAACACCAATAGACAGGCTTTAATCCTTTGTAGATATAACCTTTTTCAGCCATCGTGCCGAAAACGCGGATCTGGTTAGCCTCGAAATCCGCAGTCATCGTCTTGTAACTGTGGTCGTAATCGCCGATACATCCAAGGCGCTTAAAGCCCTTTGTCTGAATATCCACATACTTCTGAGCATATTCACGACAATGTTTCCTGACATCGAGTTTCGACATGGACTGTTTCTGTTCATTCAACTGACGCATTACCCGCAGTTCAATAGGCAGACCGTGTGTATCGAATCCAGGAACAAAAGGAGAATAATAACCCGCCATCAGTTTGTAGCGAATGATAAAGTCCTTTAAGATCTTGTTCAAAGCGTGTCCGATGTGAATATCTCCATTTGCATAAGGAGGTCCATCGTGCAGGATGAATGATTTCTTTCCCTTATTTCTCTCTACCGCTTTTTCATATAGATGATTTTTCTCCCAATCCTCCACACAAAGAGGCTCCCGCTGCGCGAGAGATGCACGCATCGGGAATTCAGTCTTAGGAAGATTCAATGTTTTATTATAATCGACACCCAAGATAAGTTACCTCAAATCATTATTAGTTATTGCCAAAATCAAATTTGTCGCCAAAATCCAAATTGCCAAAACGTGATTTTCTCTCCTCAACAGGTTTCTCCTCAGGGAAAGACATACGAGGTGCAAATCCGTCATACTTTAGATCTTCGACCTTTTCTTCTATCTCTTCGACGGCAGAATCAACGTTCTCTTTCACTTCTTCTACAGTTTCTTCAACTTCCTTGACTGCCTCTTCGACAGGTTTCAGCGTATCCAATTCCGCTACTGACTCAGCAACAGGAGCAGTAACCGGTTCCTCAGCAACAGGTGCAGGCTCTGCATCCGTCTCGGCTGCGATATCGTTAGGAAGAGAATTCAAAACTGCCAGATGAGATTTATAGATATCAAGAACTTTATTCTTAAATTTAGCGACTTCCTGCTGCATACGGAGATAATTCTGTTCCTCTGTTACAACACGGTTGTTAGCACTCTCAAGGATCTTCTCAGCTTTCTGCTGCGCATCACGAATTAGGATCTCACTGGTCTGTCTGGCCTCAGCGAGTTTCTCCTCTTTCATCTTCTCTGCGCTCATGAAAGCATTCATGATCATATTTTCTTTGCTTCTATATTCTTCGAGTTTGTCTGCGATAACCAGCATTTTGTTTTCGAGATCTTTCTTCTCTCTCTTCAATGCCTCGAGTTCTGCATCCTTTTCCTGGAGCATAGAGACAGTCTCGGTCTGGAAAGCGTCGAACTCACCTGCTACCTTTTTGAGGAAAGCATCCACGTCTTCAACAGAGTAGCCACGTCTAACCTGTTCAAAAGATGTTGAACGAATATCTTTGGAAGTTAACATTTTTGTATCTCCTCTTATCAATTATTTACGAAACGCGTATTAGAAATAAACGCCGCTATTTTCAAGTTCGTCGAGAATATCGCCAACGACACCAACGTTGTAGGGAGTTATGATGAATGTGCTGTTAGCAACACGCTTGATCTGACCATCGATCGCATAAGCGACACCGCTGAGGAAGTCAAGAAGACGTCTGGAAACCTCTTTGTTTGTGGATTCGAGGTTCAATACAACAGTCCTGCGATTGATCAGATGATCTGCTACGATACTGCCGTCTGCGTATGCTTCGGGTTTAACAAGAACGACTTCCAGTTGGGTCGTTGCATTGATGTTGACTATCTTATCATTCTTTTTCTCGGAAGAATCGAATCTTCTTGTTTTCTTCTCCTGAGGCTGTGTCTCCTCCTCTGAATCATATTCCTGAAAACCATCGGAAGTATTCTCTACTTCGTCCTGATCAAAGCCGAAAAAATCTTTAATTTTCTCTAACATCACATTCCTCCTAATAAGCCATTAAACTCTTATAATTATCTTATTTTTTATATGTAAAGTCAACAAATAAGCGCATCCCTACAAGAAGAATTCCACCCTAGTTTCTGAGCAGCAATTCCCAATATGTTTCTACATTGTTCTTGACAAACAAGAGATAAAAAGATAGAATAGCGGACGTGAAGCGGAATTGTGTAAAGGTAGCACGACAGACTCTGACTCTGTTTGTGAGGGTTCGAATCCTTCTTCCGCTACCAACCTTAGCCGTTGGATGACACATCCAATGGCTTAATTTTTCGGGGTGTGGCTCAGTTTGGTAGAGTGCTTGGTTCGGGACCAAGAGGCCGCGGGTTCGAATCCCGCCACTCCGACCACGAAAGGATCCGGTTGGGATCCTTTTTTGTTTTCTTTCCCTTAAATTCCTTGTTTGCTTTTTTGTTTTCACTCACTATAATAGGTACTACAAAAAACACAAAGTTATTCTCGGAGGCAACATGGCAGAGTTTTCGTACGAAATACAGGAACAGATCGGTGTTCTTTCCCAGAACACTAATGGTTGGTCCCGCCAATTGAATAAAATCAGTTGGAACGGCAGAGACCCCAAATTTGATATTCGTGACTGGGCTCCCAATAACGAAAAGATGGGAAAAGGCATCTCTTTGTCGATGGAAGAGCTTCAGATCTTAAAGGACATCCTTAACTCTATGGATATTTGAACACATGATGATAACAGAAAACCACGAAAGATTTCTCAGGATCTTTGAAGAGCATGTACACAGAGAAGGTGCCACAGCACTTCTTGATTGGATGGAGAAAAGAACAGATTTTTTCGAGGCTCCCGCAAGTACTAAGTTCCATGGAGCTTGTAAGGAAGGTCTGCTGATACACTCTCTGAACGTTTATGATCTGTTAAAAAAAAGAAACGATGAAGATCATTGCGAAAGTGAGGAAACGATTGCGATCTGCGCACTTCTTCACGATCTTTGTAAGACCAATTTTTACAAAGAGTCCACCAGAAATGTAAAGAATAACGCGACTGGTCAATGGGAACAGATACCCTACTATTCCATAGAGGATCAATTCCCTTATGGCCACGGTGAAAAATCTGTTTACCTTATTGAACGATTTGTCCGGCTGAAACCCTATGAGGCTATCGCTATTCGCTGGCACATGGGCGGCTTCGACGATAATGCACGAGTCGGCGGGTACAATGTTGCAAATTCCTTTACACGGTATCCTCTTGCCGTAAAACTGCATCTCGCAGACTTGGAAGCAACTTATCTGGTCGAGGGCGGCAACAAATAATCTGACTCGCTAAAAAGAGCGGCAATGTAATGCCGCTCTTTTTATGTTTCTACCCTTGTTTTTCCTCGTCTTTGCTGTATGCGATCTCCACCATATTGGTCTTTCCCTTATCGTTGTAGGAAACATATCCCAGCCGGCTCTCCAACTCGCTTACATATTGACGAAGAGCTATAATCTCATTATCTCTCTGAGACAGCGAGATGTCTCTTCGAACAACCTCTCCATTCAACGTGTTGATCCTGAGCTCATATTCAAGGACTTTGTGACGAACATCGTTGATCTCCTGCTTTGCCTGATTCATGACTACATCTCGCCTGCGAAGTTCAGCAACAGCATCGTTGTATCGCTTGACAACGCTCTGAACGACCTGTCCCTTCTCCTCCACTTCAGCCTGGAGTTGCAGATTCTTCTGGTGAAGGTTTTGTACGTATTGGCGAATCTGAACGACTTGCTGATTGAATCCCTGATTCTGATCCTCGAGTTGTTTTTTCAGACCAGCAATCGTATCGTTGTATTCGCCGACTTCTTCCTGATGTTCTCTCTCCAGTTTGGCAAGGCTAGCTTTGTACTGCTCATATTGCCTCTGTAGCCTCTTTTGCAGATCTCTCTTGCCAGTCTCGTTGGCTTCCTCCTGCAATGCGAGGTTCTTTTGAGTCTCTTCGATCAGAGCAGCAGACCGAGCCTGCTCCTCGTTGAACTTATCCGCCCAATCCTTTTCAGACTGTTCGCGAAGCCTCTTTTCATCGTTGTACTGCTGCTCCAAAGTGGAGACAGTAACTTCAAATGTCCTCTTTTTCTCCCGATACTGATTGAGGATGCTGACAAGTTCTTCGTCCCTTCGTGCTATTTCAGAATCGTATTTCTTCTGAAGGTCGGAAATGCTAGTCTTATAGCCTTCGATCTCTTTCTGATAATGCGCAAGTTCATCCCGGCTGCTGTCCTGAAGTCCACGTTCGGAGACAAGGCTGCTTTCAAGTTCATTTACCCTGTTCTCATACTTCTCGATTTCTTCTCTATATTCCTGGAGTTTTGAGATGCTCAAAGTTCTGAGGTCTTTTTCAGACTGGTATTTCTTTTCCAGTTCAGAAATGTTGTTCTCAAACTCTACGATCTTGGCAGCATATTCTTCCTGCATCTGACTGATGCTGGAATCCTGTTGTTCCCTGCTCAGCTGATACGCCTTCTGTAGTTCAGCAAGTTGCCGTTGATACTGTGACACCTGTGTCGAATACTGCTGTCTGACCTGGGAGAGATTCTCTTCCGCTTCGATCCGATCCGCTTCGTTTTTTCTACGAAGGTCGTCCAGATCCTCCTGCGCTTTTCTCAACTCATCCGTATGCTGAGAAGTCAGCGCACGGACATTCTCTTCATGCTGATCCTTCTCAGCCTGGACTTCCTCGCGAAGACTTTCTACCTCTGAGACATATTTACTCAAGACTTGCTGATGTTTTTCCTCTGTCTCACGGACCCTTGCTTCAGAAGCAGTTGCTTCCTGCTCGACCTGCTGTCTGAGCAACTCCATGTCTTTTGCGAATTTATTCACTTCCTCCTCATGCTGCTGCTTGAGAAGGTCGATCTGCATGGCGTGATCCTGCTGTTCCTGTCTTTGCTGGTTTTCCAGGAGCGTCAGTGCGTCTTCATATTTCCCGATCTCTTCCTTGTAAGACCTCAACTCTTGGATACTGTGCTCATACAAGGAAATCTCTTCGTTGTATTTTCTTTCGAGATCTGAGATGCTGTTCTCGTACCTCATAGCTGATGCAGCAGAATTCTGCCGGATCTGTTCAAGGATACGATCTCTCCTCGTGATCTCTTCCTCGTACTCTGTCTTGACTTTCTCCAGGTCTTCCGGAGTTAAGGTATAAGTTTCTTTCAACCGACTGAGTTCGTCGTTCTTCTCAGATAGTTCTGCCTCATACCTTGTGCGAACTTCATCCAGATCTGAAGGAGTATACGTATAAGTCTCCCGCAAACTCTTGATCTGCTTGTTCTTATCCGAAAGTTCATCCTCATATGCTTCACGGACGGACTGAAGTTCTGCTGCGGTCGCATCGTACTTATTCCGAAACTCTTCCAATTCACGCAGGCTGCTCTGATACTCCTCATTTTCCTGCGCATACTGATCTCTGAGTTTGCTGATCTCCTCCTCGAACTCTGCCACTTTGTTCTGATGCTCTTCGGTGATCTTGGCAAACTCACGTTGCTTATCTTCTTTTTCCAAAGAGAGCTGTCTCTTGGTCTCCTCCAGAGCGGAAGCGTAAGCGGTGATTTGCGCCTCATACTGATTTGAAAGCGCTTTGACGTCGGCGTCATGTTCCGCACGAAGTGAGACAAGTTTTTCCTGACTCTCTTTTTGAAGAGTCTCTATACTCTCATTGCTACGCGCTTCCAATTGGGCAATTC
>JAFUBI010000084.1 GCA_017460285.1 Oscillospiraceae bacterium
AAGAAAAGCCTCAATAGCTCAATGGCAGAGCATCCGGCTGTTAACCGGAGGGTTGTAGGTTCGAGCCCTACTTGAGGCGCCAAACGGGGATCCTGTTAGGGATCCCTTTTTGTTTGTCAAAAAATGCAGGGCCCGTACGGACCCTGCTATATCATGAGACCGCCAAATTGGGGCAAGTCTCTTAGGCGCTCCGCCTAGAAGGCGGAGAAACGCACAAAGTATATCACTCGTCAAAAGGTGACGAGTTTTCGGATTCAGCTTGTTGTTTTGCCTTGGCTTTCTTTTCGTTTTCCTCTTCGATCTCACGCAATTCGTTTTTTAGTTGTTTGACACGCCATGCAAAAAAAACAACCAACATACCTAATCCGGAATACAGGAGGAGCGTCCAAATGCTGATAGTCTCCATAATGAAATACGACCTTTGGCGGCGGTTCCTTTCATTTAATGTTCTATATAATTATACCTTATTATAAGTTACTTTGTTGGATTAACAATCATTGTTTCGGTGTTTTATTTGAAAACGAATTATTCCAACATTCGAAAAGCAAATAGGGTATAATGATTTCAGTGAATAGTATTTTCGTGACAAAGGGGAATTGTTCAGATGGAATATGATGTGATCATCATAGGGTGTGGTGTCACAGGTGCAGCTACTGCATATATGTTGTCCAGGTATCAACTGAAGGTGGCAGTATTGGAAGCCGAGAATGATGTTGCGGTAGGCACATCGAAGGCCAACAGTGCGATTATCCATGCAGGATATGACCCTGTTCCTGGTACACTTATGGCAAGGCTGAATGTTGAAGGGAACCGAATGGTGGGAGAGATCGCTGATAAGCTGAATGTCCCTTTCTCACGTTGCGGTTCTTTTGTTGTCGCTTTTTCGGAAGCAGAAGTGGAGCATTTGCACCGTTTATATGATAGAGGAATTCAAAATGGCGTTCCGGAGATGTACCTTCTGAACAGGGAGGAGACTCTTAAGGAGGAACCGAACCTGTCAGATCAGGTCTGCGGTGCGCTGTACGCGAAGACAGCGGCTGTTGTCAGCCCGTGGGAACTTACATTGGCTATGGCTGAAGTTGCCGTGAAAAATGGGGTGGAGCTGTTCCTGGATACAAGGGTGGAAGCGATCCAAAAGGAGAATGACCTCTTCAAAGTGACAGCAGCAAATGGAAAGAACTATCAAAGCAGATATATCATCAATGCTGCTGGAGTGGACTCGGATGTCGTCCATGAGATGATCGGAGAAAAAGAGTTCACTGTCAATCCGACCAAAGGTGAGTATTATTTATTGGATAAATCGGAAGGCAACCGGGTCAGACATGTTATCTTCCAATGCCCCAATGAATTGGGAAAAGGTGTCTTGGTTGGACCGACTGTGCATGGCAACCTGATCGTAGGACCGAATGCAGAGCCTGGCACAGGAAGGGATGACAGAGCTACAACAGGAAAAGCTATGGACTTTGTCCGGGCAGCTGCGCTCAGATCCGTACCTTCTATCTCATTTCGAGAAAATATACGGAACTTTGCGGGCGTCCGTGCCAATACAGAATTCGACGAGTTTTTGATCGGCGAGAGCAAGTCTGTAAAAGGCTTTTTGAATCTTGCGGGCATAAAATCGCCGGGACTCACGGCATCTCCTGCGATCGGAAAATATGCGTGCGAGCTGCTAAATGAGATGGGATTGTCCCTTATTGAGAAAGAGAACTATGACGAAACCAGGGAAGTTGTCCGCGTTCGTTATTTGGATGCAGAGAAAAAGAATGCCTTGATTCAGAAGAGTCCCTTGTATGGAAGAGTGATATGTCGCTGTGAAACGATCACAGAGGGGGAGATCGTTGATGCCCTTCATGAAGTGATCCCTGCAAGAAGCATCGCCGGCGTCAAGAGACGCTGCAACGCGGGCATGGGAAGATGCCAGGGCGGTTTTTGTTCTCCGAGAGTAGCGGCGATCATCGCACGTGAGTTGGGGATCGATGAAACAGATGTGCTGGAAGACAGAACTGGAAGCTACGTCCTTACAGGAAAGATGAAGGAGGGCTTGGAGAATGTATAACCTGATCGTTGTCGGAGGAGGTCCTGCCGGTCTTGCTGCCGCGTACTCAGCATGGAGCAGCGGCTTGAGGGACATACTGATCCTGGAAAGAGATAAAGAACTCGGCGGGATCCTGAATCAGTGCATTCACAACGGGTTCGGCGTCAAGCGCTTCGGGGAAGCTCTTTCCGGTCCTGAATATGCTGCACGGTTCGAGGATATGGTAGCTTCGACGGGTGTCGAGGTGAAGACGGACACCATGGTGCTTGACATCGGAAAGGATAAGACGGTATATGCCGTCAATCCGCAGGACGGTTATGTTGCTTATCCGACAAAATCCGTGATCCTGGCCATGGGGTGCAGGGAAAGAACACGCGGAGCCATATCGATCCCTGGCACGAGACCTGCAGGAGTTTTTTCTGCAGGAACTGCGCAGCGGTTCATGAATATCGATGGCTATATGGTGGGAAAGAGGGTCGTGATCCTCGGGTCTGGCGATATTGGACTGATCATGGCCAGAAGAATGACTTTAGAAGGGGCAAAAGTACTTGCGTGTGTGGAAGTGATGCCCCACTCAAGCGGATTGAGGGCAAATATAGCAAGATGCCTGAATGATTTCGACATCCCGCTTATGCTGTCTCATACCGTGACGGATATCAGGGGGGATAAGCGTGTCACAGGCGTTACGGTCTCAGCTGTCGATGAGAACCTGCGACCGATTCCGGGGACAGAGCAGGACTTCGAGTGTGACACATTGCTTTTGTCGGTAGGTCTTGTTCCAGAGAATGAACTGACAAAATCCGCCGGGATCGCGCTGGATCCCAGAACTCGAGGAGCAGTTGTTTACGAGAATCGGGAGACAGACCTGGAAGGAGTCTTCGCCTGCGGAAATGTTCTTCACGTACACGACCTTGTGGACTTTGTCTCCGAGGAAGCTGAATTTGCGGGAAGAGCTGCGGCTGAGTATGTCCGATTTGGCGAGAAGACGAAAGATTTCTACAGTGTTAAGACATCGGGCGGCGTCACGTATACCGTTCCTCAAAAGATCCGCAAGGGATTGGGAAATGAAAAGATACACTTGTATTTGCGGGTAAATCGGACGCTAGCCAAAGCGAATCTCGTGTTGAAAAGGGACGGCGAAGAATTGATGAGGTTCCGCAAATCTCACCTAGCACCAGGTGAGATGCAGTCCATAGAGTTTGAGGCGTGCGCATTGGAAAAAGCGGGATCCGGCGACGAGATAGAAGTGGTTTTGGAGGAAAACTGATGGCAGTAAAAGCGATG
>JAFUBI010000085.1 GCA_017460285.1 Oscillospiraceae bacterium
AATGACAGTCTGCTGTTTGGAAAGCAAGCGGTCCGAACCGATATATAGATAATCTCCGTTCCCCACCTTATGTCCTTCAACATATACTGATCCATCTGCGAGTTCTTCAGGAGTAGCGATTGCTCTTAATAAAGCGTAACCACAGAATGCCACATCACTGACAACAGCGGTACAACTTCCGGAAGGACACACAAAACTGACATCGCGGAAAGATGGATAGGAATAACTTTCTGTATTCACATAGTACTTTGAAGTGACACTTTCAGCTATGAGGTGAACGTCCCCGTCTTCCAGAAGGTTATTCTCCGTAAAAGAGAAATCACTTTTCTCCAGCATTGCAAGGTTCAATGCGTCAGTGACAGCATCAAAATTAAATGGCTCTTCCTCGGAACTGTCATCTTTTGATTCGGTATCCGGGATCGTAAACAGTGGCGCTTCGATCTCCTCTTCAACCGTCTGACCGGATAGATCGTTGATGTTCTCCGCAGCAAGTTCACCCAGGTACAAGGAGGGTTTCACATCTACATTGGTCAATGTGTCAAACAGATTCCCAGTGTAATCGATCTGCCTGTTCGTCTCTGTCTCCGCCTGAGATACGGTGTCCATCAGCTCCGAAACCTTTTGTTCGATCTCCGCTTCAAGAGCAGAGGGATGGTCTAATTCAAGTTCCGAAGAGTCAAACTCTTCTGTTCCATTCCCCTCACTTTGAGTTTCATCAGCTTCAGAAGCCACAACTTCTTCACTTTGAGTTAGAATCGTTTCCTCTGCTGGAGCAACTTCTGCTACATCTTCAATAGTAACTTCTTCGGGTACGTCTTGTATCTCTTGCCCTTCTTCCGCTTTGTTTTGTTCGGTTGATTCTTTTTCAAAAGATTCAACCTCTTCCACTGGGGTCACTGCTACCTGTGGAACTGGTTCTGATGCAGGCAATTCCTCTTTATTTTCTTTCTTTCCATCAGAAAATAGAGATTCTGTCAAAGAAGGCTCTAAAAACAGATCTGCAAATGGACTCGCCATCACAGAATTATCATCCGTTTGAGATGATTCCGATTCGCTCCGGTCCTGTGACGGCTCTACTTCAACACTAAATAGATTCTCTACCGGATCGTCCTGAAAAAAATCTTTCACGGAAGGCTGTTCCTCCTGTGGAAGAATCTCCACCTCTTCGTTCTGAGGGGCTTCAGTTGTTTCCTGACCTGCGGTCTCGGGAGCATTTTCTTCAGAAACTACTTCCTCTACCGGGACTTCTACTTCTTTCTCCCTATTCGTATAGAGACCGACCCAATTCGCCAGTTGTTCCAACTCGTTTCGGAAATGAGTTTTTCGCTCTTCAAACTCTGCCCGTTCTGTTTCCAACTGCTTGGTAAATTCGTCCCGATCTTTCTCGAACGCAAGACGTTCCATCATGACATTGGCGCGTTCCTCTTCTGCTTCTTTATGCATTTTTTCGAGGAACGTACGAGCTGCAGCGATCTGTCTCTGCCGTTCAGAGGTCTCCTCTGCAACACGGCTTTCATAGGCTTCCCTATCCGCATTCAGTTGATCTCTGCCCTCAAGGACCTCTGCGCGTATCAATTCCAATTCTGCCCGGACGTGTTCTGCTTCCTCCTGATCCGAAGCAAGTTTTTTCTGAGCATCCTGTAACTTCAGCCTCTCAGACAGTGTACTCTGCTGCCAGGCTACCGCTCTCTTCTTTTCTTCCTCTGCAGCAGCAAATTCATTCGTTACACTTTCTCTCTCAAGTTCCAGCGCTGCTTTTTCTTCCTGCAGTTTATTCCACTGCTGCTGAATCAATGCCTTTGCTTCCGATATCTTCTGATCTCTCAGCGAAGCTTCTTCCTCGAGTTTCTGCCTGGTCGCTTCCAACTCTCGTTTTGCTTGTTCACTCTCAGAATATCTCAGTTTCTCCTGAGTTGTTTGAAGAGCAGCAGCCAATTCCTCATTGTTTTTGTTGCTCTCATCCAACACTTGAGAAAGCCTGTTGCTTTCTTCCTGAAGTTTTGTATTTGCGTCGATGATCTCGTTGATACGGGCAGTTGCGCGTTCTCTAAGTGCAGCCTGATTTTGATCCGCCTTCTCCTGAAGAGCCCTTTGGCTCTCCTCCGCATCGCTCAACAAGCGTTTCCTCTCTACTTCCGCGTCAATGAGGATCTTCTGCTTTTCCGCTTCCACTTCTGCCAATTTTGCAGCATATTCTTCGTCTTTTCTGTTCAACTCGAACTGAAGACGGTTCTCAAGGATAGATTTCTGCGTTTCTGCATCCTGCTGCGCTTTTGAGCGTTCCTCTTCCAGTTGTTTCAGAAGTTCCTGTTTTTCTTTATCTTTTGCCTCGAGCAATTCCGTTTCCTTGGCACTTGCCTCTTCGGAAAGTCTGGCGTTCGTTTGTCTGGCTTCTTCTTTCGCTTTCTCCAACTCTGCAGATGCCCTATCGCGTTCATCGCTTAGCGCTATCTGCTGCTTTTCTAGCTCTCTGCGCAGTTCTTCCGTCTGTCTTTGAAGTTGATCCTTCTCATCTCGGATCTGCTCTAATTGTGAACGAAGTTCTGTCTCTTTTTCCCCAGCATTTCTCGAAGCAGCCTGAAGCGCTTCGAAATGGCTATTCATCTCCGCAATCTGCTTTTCATGCTGAATCCGCTGTTCCTCCAGGGCTTCCTTATTGCGGTCGTTCAGCTGACGAAGGACTTCTACATATTTATCCTGCTGCGCACGGAATTCCGTCTGAGCGCGCTCTGACTCCGCCCGCAGTTCTTCAATCTGACTGCGAAGCTTTTTATTTTCTTCCTGAGTGGCGATATCCATGGGATTGACAAAAGTTCCGGATTCCAGAGCACTTGCTCCTTCACTTAACAATTGCTTCTGCCAATCTTCATCATTAAAAGAAAAGGAGGCAGCTTCTGTCGTTCCCTTTGTTCCCACAGGTAACCCTGTCATGGGATCCAATTCCGGAAACTCGATCGAACTGTCAAAATAATCAGGTGCCATGTATTAAATACCTCAAAGCGAATTTCGAATATACCTCATGTTATTTTAACACTTATGCACGATTTCTGTACATATTCCACTTACGCCGGTTAAGAGAAATTTCAGTGTCTTTGAAAATAAAAAAGACGCGTGTTACAGGCACGCGCATTTTTATATCGATCCGTATTTTTTGAGTAAACTATCGATGTCGTTGCAAACGATAAAGTCATTTTCCGCTGCTTTCACCAGATAATGCTGTGTGATCTTCGGAAGGCTCTCATCCACCATTGAGACTAACTGAGGTTCTACGGTAAACTGAAGACCGTCTTCAAAATTCCAGTCTGCGCTCCCGTTTAAAAACTTTCTTGATGTGCTGATCTCCATTCGCTCCTGCTCAGATAACA
The DNA here is from genome assembly GCA_017460285.1 of Oscillospiraceae bacterium. Classification (GTDB taxonomy): domain Bacteria; phylum Bacillota; class Clostridia; order Oscillospirales; family Ruminococcaceae; genus RUG11783. The sequence goes on from JAFUBI010000085.1 coordinate 3,366, forward strand.
CTTTCTCTTTAGGTAATACACTCAAAGCAGGAAAAGTGTGTCCAAGATTGATCGGCATGTCATCCGTTCTGCTGATCACCAGGCTCTTTAACTGATGGTTCCTGAATATCTCCTGAGAAATCCAAAAAACATCGCCGGCACAAGAAGCTTCCCCCAATCTTTCAAATACTTCAACAGTAGCTTCGAAGCAGTTTCTAATATGGTCAACTACTTTCTGGTCTTCACCAAAGTAAAGGGTCACAGAGATATCCCCTATCCTCCCATCAGTAAGATCAACGGGGGACGCATACGCGTAAAGGACACCTTTCCAGTCGATCCTGGTCTCTCCGGACCAATTGTAATCATTGCGGAGCGAATCGAATTTTACTCTTTCATTGCCCAAAACTGCCGTTCCTCTGGGAGGAGGACAGTACCAACCATCCGGGATGATATCCCCTTCTTTCTCCATATTGGAAAGCCAAACATCACGGAATGACATCTCTGTGATCTCTGTATTTCCATACAGCTGAGACAACGTCTTGTCTAAACTGGTGAAAGCTTTCTGTCTCGCTGTGTTAAATATAGGAGCCCCTTTTTCCGTATAATAGGTCATTCCTGCCTCCGCTTAAACTCAGTTCTTTTGGGTCACAGCAGTGTGGTTACTCCTCTGCCTGCGAGAGCATAGAAAGCAAGCGCCAGTCCTGCAATGTAAAGGAGTGTGCTCGGAAGTCCGCGAAAAGCCTCGGGGAGATCCGCCTCCGCCATCTTTCTTTTTCCTTCCCATATCAAAAGATCCGCCACAGAATAACCGATCGAGCTTCCCAATGCAAAGGCAACCATGCGAAAAAAACTGAAATCATTAGCAGCTATCCGAAATAGCACTGCGCATACAAAACTGTTAAAGCAGGCATATGGCAACTGTCTTCTGACCTTTTTGGAAAGGCTGGAAGGAAGCAGTTCGCTTGCGAAAGTATATAAAACAAAATAGAGAAGTCCGCATACCAACGAAGCGCAAAACGGCCACAGGTATGCCCTCGCATAATAGTGAGAAATACCAAATCTTTCCAGCAGTGAAACTTGCGGGAGCAAAAAGCGATGAACGATCCAGAATCCCGCTGAACTGAGCAATGTGCAGACCATCTGGGATATGCAGAAAATGCGCTCATCCAATGAGGAGCCCTGCCTTGCTATATGATCTCCTCCGACCATTCTTGTCAGAAGCAGGTTTTGCAGGGTCGCTGCCCCAAGAGCGATCAAAGTATACTCGAGGATCCCGCTTAAAAAGCTCTCAAACATCGAAATCCTCCTCAGTAAAGATCATCTTCTTGATAAATCCGCTTAACACATTCCATACCGCTGCAAATAATGCGACGATTATGATCCCTCCAGGAGCTGTCACCGCGGCAGGCCACAAAGCCTTAAAGGGTAATGGCTCTCCGCCGATCGTTCCAGATCCCAGCATCTCCCGTATCGCACCACAAGCGAGAATGACAAGTCCATATCCTGCTGCCAACGCAACACTCCTCTCAAGGGAACGCAAAAAGCCTTCCCTCACCTCGTCTGTTGCACGGAAGGTGATGATGCGCTCAACAAACAACAACGGCAGATACAAGCCGACAATGATAGCGTCTCCTCCAAAGATCCGGTACATCAGGACCATTTCAGGAATGATGAGTACCGATGTCACGAACACACAGATCCCCAGTCGGAGATGGCGATTCAACACACCTGTAAGAAGTTCTCCAAGGACACCGATCGGTATGATGAGAAGAATGCCTCCGATCGCGAGGATCATGGCAGAGCGAAGGTTCAGTGCGCCTCCGATCAAAGGTGCCATCGCGTATCCCTGTATAAGCACAGCATTGTTGAAGAGGAAGTAATCATTTGCTACAGTCTCGCGCACATTACGCGCAAGGCGCCCCTTTGTGCGGACTTTTTTCTCTTTTTTAGCCATTCCGCGCCTCCTTGTCCTCTTCAGGAGTCAAGAGCCTGTCCATCCAATATCCGAATGGCGCAGAAAGCAAGACCGCATAAGGAGCTCCGACTTCATATACCCCAAACCTGGAAATAGCCATAGTAAGGGCACCCGTGACGATGCCATAATTGACTCTGGCGACCGAGTTTTTTGGTGTTATTGTTGGCTCTGCGACCAGATAAGCAGCAGCAAAAGGGATCCCGCAGCAGAACATCTCATATAGAACAGACTCTGCGTTTCCTGCTGGTATTCTTGGGAACAAAAAAGCCCACAAAGCGCAGGTGGCAAGATATGCCACAGGAACCTGCCAGCAGACTGCGCGGTGCACGATCAGCAGAATCAGACATGAGGCGATGATAAGGCAGAAGTTTTCTCCCATCGGGCCGTTGAAATCTCCCAAAAGCAGGTCTGTGCGGTCCACAAGAGGCACACCGCCATCATGGAGAGTCTGCGCCAGCGATTGATGGAGCGCAACGTTCAAATTCCATCCAAATCCAAGTCTCGTCCCGCTCAAGGGATAGAGAAACACCTGATCAGGAGCACTCATCGCTGTAAGACAATACCCAAATGCAGCAGGATGAAACGGATAGCTTCCATACCCGCCAAAAGCGTGTTTTCCAAGCAGCAAAGTAGCACAGACAGCGAAAATAACTGTGCTGTATGAAGCAGAAGTTGGCAGCATCAGAGTCACGGTCCACGCAAACGTAAAACTCGATATATCAGAAAGACGAATATGTCTCTGTCTCAAAGCAGCTACAAAAAGGTCACAGAGAACAGAAGTCACTGTGGCGACCGCAAGCATCACAACGACGCGCAACCCATACAAATAAGTTGCAAGCAATACCAACGGCACCATAGTGACCAGATAATCCCTAAATGGGCGAAAACTGGGATGCAATGTAGATTTTGGGACTGTTACTTCTTCCATTTCAAACACTTAAAACGGCATCGGCCGCATCACGGATCGACTGTATTGCCTCTTTCCGATCCGCTTTTCCAAACACAGAACTCCCTGCCACGAAGACATTCGCCCCGGCGGAAGCTGCGGAAGCTACAGTATCAGCGGCGATGCCGCCGTCCACCTCCACAAGAAGATCCTTCTTACCTATACGATCCGCCTCGTCACGGATCGCCCGGATCTTAGGACACATGTCCGCCATATATTTTTGTCCTCCAAATCCAGGCTCTACGGTCATAACAAGGACCATATCCGCTTTTTCCAGATAGGGAAACACAGTTTCAGCAGGAGTTTTCGGTTTTACAACGACACCTGCTTTGACTCCACAAGAATGGATCTGATCCAAAGTGGCGTCCACATCTTCCTCAGCCTCAACATGGAACGTGATCATATCTGCTCCCGCTTTGGCGAAATCCTCCACATAACGATGAGGTTCTTCAATCATAAGATGAACATCATAAAAAGCTTTTACCGCCTTGGAAAGGCTTTTCAGCACGGGAATACCAATCGAAATATTGGGAACGAATCTTCCATCCATTACGTCATAATGGATCCAATCAGCTCCTCCAGCAAGAACGTCCTCAACTTCCGCTCCAAGTTTCGAAAAGTCAGCGGACAGAATAGACGGACAAATATAACTCATCATTGACCTCACAAAAACAAAAAAGAAGTGGACTCTAAAGTACACTTCATTATATGCAAACTGACAGGGGAAAGCAAATCAGCAGAAGTTGTTCCAGCCAGTTCTGCAGACCTTCTTACCTGTTTTCTCTATCCTCTGGGGTGTGAGAGAAATTCTTCTTGATTGCATTTTCAATCTGTCTGTGGAACAACTGATCCGCCGCCAGCATCATAATGATGATCGACGTCATGACCGTGATCAATTCAACAGGAACATCCGTGTTGTTGCTCATAGTCTCAGCTGTAACACGAAGATAACTGAGTCCGAACGAGGCAACAGGCAAAAGCAGAGGATTGCTTTTGGCGAAGATCCCACAGAACATGCCGTCACTGATATTGGCAGCATATCCGCTGAAGCGTGTGTTGTAGGAAAGCGTATTCAGCGTCCCGGCAAATCCGGCAACTGCACCAGCAAGTGCAGAAACGATCAGGGATACTTTCTTGACCGGGATACCGGACGCATAAGCAAAGGAAGGGTTCGCTCCAACCATCTGAGCTTCGTATCCCAATCTTGTGTGATACAGAAAATAGTAAGTTACCGCACAGAACGCCAGACCCACCAAGATCATCGTGGTCACACGGGAGCCGTAGATCAATTTCGTGGGTTTGACCTGTTCCGGATATGGTTTGGAAGCCGATAATCCGGATTCTTCATCGTACAGGATGTGCTTCACGAACCACTCAACAAAGAAACTAAAGATCGAATTCATGAGGGATGAGGTGATGATCTCATTACACCCAAACTGCCGTTTGAACAGAGGTGGAAGCATGCTTACCGAAGCACCGATCACCGCTGAAGCAATGCAGGCTGTCGTGAGCCAAATGATCTTACCCATCTCTCCGGGGATCGCACCAAATAATTCCTGATTCAAGATGATCGGAGCGCAGACAAGACAAGGCGCGAGAATGACGCAGCTGTCATTGATCATGCTGAAATTTCCTACCACCAACATGAGTTGGAAGGAACATCCGGTCAACAGCATGGGCTGCATCTTTTCGATGACTTCAGCCATACGATTGTATGTCTTAAAAGGTCCTGCCAACAGATATCGAATCGCTTTGATCGGTTGAGCAGTGACAAGAAAGATCAGAACGATGCAAAGCAGTATCCCGATCACGATAGAAAAAAGAATGCGCAGCGATTCGAACCGCTTCCGCATTCTCGCAGCAGTCATTGGTTTGCCTACAGAAAACATCAACAATTTATCCATATGGACAGTATAGCAAAAAACTCGGCTCAAACCGAGTTTTTCAACTATATAATGCGATTATTCTTTTTCAAATCCGAGTAGCTTGCTTGCCTCCATGATCGGGATAGACAGAAGAGCTAAACCGATCCCGTACAGATATCCGTTCATAGGGAGCATCGTCAATTCAAAAAGACTGCGCAAAGGTGTGAACAACACCAGTGCTGTAAGAGCAAAGGACAGAACCGCTGCCAAATTCAGCATCCTGTTGGAGAATGGATTTCCATGGAACAGCGAGTGGTGAGATCTCATATTGAAACTTTGAACAATCTCAGCTGCTGCCATAACAAGGAAGCATAAAGTCTGACCTCCAGCAGTGGTACCGGTCAGTTTTCTGCCTAGCCAAAATCCAAACAAAGAAACTGCTCCAAAATAGAACCCTTGAAAAACGACTCTGGCACCAAAACCACCGGCAAATATCCCTTCAGATCTTGCTTTTGGTTTTCTTGTCATAACATCCTCGTCTACAGGCTCCATTCCCAAAGCGATCGCAGGGAGACTGTCGGTCAAAAGGTTCAGCCACAGCAATTGCATAGAGAGCAGTGGCGCTTCCCTCCAAAAGATCATAGCAAGGAAAACAACAAGGATCTCACCGATATTCGTTCCGATCAAGTAACCTACTACCTTGCGTATATTGTCAAATATGCCTCTTCCCTGACGTACCGCCTCGACGATAGTTGCGAAGTTATCATCTGTCAGTGTCATATCGGCTGCACCCTTCGCCACATCTGTACCTGTAATCCCCATAGCGCATCCGATATCCGCAGCTTTCAGGGCTGGTGCATCATTGACACCGTCACCGGTCATAGCGGCAACCTCTCCCAGTTTCTGCCAGGTCTTGACGATCCGGATCTTGTTTTCCGGAGTCACACGGGCATATACAGCGATATGACGCACACGCTCAAGGAGCTCATCGTCGCTCATATCGTCCACTTGAACACCGGTGACCGCTTCATCTTCGTCCGTAAGGATACCGATCTCTCTCGCGATCGCAGATGCTGTAACAACATGGTCGCCTGTGATCATGACTGGCTTGATGCCTGCCTGTCTGCAGAGTGCCACAGCATCCTTGACCTCTTCTCTCGGAGGATCGATCATACCCACAAGACCGAAGAAAGTAAGTCCGTACTCCAATTCTTTTGTAGTCGGATTTTCCGGCACTTCTTCCAATTCCTTGTATGCGATCGTAAGAACACGGAGAGCTGCTTCACCCATCTCTTGGTTGACCTTACGCCCTGTTTCCACATCACCCGCGACGCACAATGGTGCGATCTTATCGAATGCACCTTTGACGATCGCAATCGGTTTCCCGTTGAACAGGTTGACGGTGGTCATCATCTTTCGATCCGAATCGAAAGGTAACTCGGCAACACGTGGATAGGTACGATTGATCTCATCTTTGGGCATCCCGTTTCGATGAGCAGCGAGGACGATGCAAGTTTCTGTCGGATCTCCCAAGTGCTTCTCTCCATCCTCGAGGAAAACAACGGATCCGTCACAGCACAATGCACCGTAGAGCAGCAGTTTCTTCACTATATCGCTATTGTCCGCTGTAATGGTCTCCAGATCCTCAGCACCATCGACCCATGCTTTTGTGAGAGTCATGCGGTTTTGCGTCAACGTGCCGGTCTTATCTGAACAAATGACAGAAGCGCTTCCTAAAGTCTCGACCGCTGGGAGGCTTCGAATGATGGCATTGTGTTCCACCATGCGCTGGACACCGATCGATAACACGATCGTCACGATAGCCGGCAGTCCCTCCGGAATCGCAGACACTGCAAGCGAGACAGCCACCATAAAGATCTCAAGCGGCGGCATTCCGTCGATCAAGCCTACTGCGAATACGATCGCACAGGCTGCAAGACATATATATCCCAGGATCTTTCCCAATTGAGCAAGTTTCTGTTGAAGAGGAGTATCTTCTTCCACTTCCTCATTGAGGAGAGACGCGATCTTACCCATCTCGGTGTTCATACCTGTCGCAGTTACGACAGCCAGACCGGTTCCATAACTGACAGAACATCCACTGTAGACCATATTGATACGATCGCCAAGCGGAGCATTCTCCTTGATCTCTGCATCTGCGTCTTTCTCTACAGGAAGAGACTCACCGGTAAGGGCTGATTCATCCACTTTCAGGTTGGTAGCTCGTATCAGTCTTGAATCCGCTGGTACAAAATCTCCTGCTTCCAGACGGATGATGTCTCCCGGAACAAGCTCCTTTGTCTCCACCATCTGTTCCTCGCCATCACGGATGACACGTGCATGCGGAGACGCCATCTTTTTCAATGCATCCAGAGCTTTCTCTGCTTTTCTTTCCTGATAGACACCGACACACGCATTGATGATTACGATGACCAAGATCAGGATAGGCTCAAAAAAGCCTCCTTCCTCAGGATTCACAAGAGCGATCCCGAAGGATATCGCTGCAGATATCAGCAATATGATGATCAAAACATCTGCAAACTGTGCCAAAAAACGCTGCGCAAGCGATTTGGAAGGCTTCGCTGCCAGAGCGTTTTCGCCGTACTGCTGTTTTTTCTCAGCCACCTGCTGGGTCTTCAGGCCGACCGCACGGTCTGAATTTAATTCATCAAGAACCGCTTCGATCGGTTTGTTAAACCATTCCAAAATACTATTCCTCCCTATCCGGCAGAAAAAAACAGACTTCTGCCGTATCATTACACGGCAAAAGTCTTGCTATCTCTTTCGATCCGGACGAATGTTCGTCGAGATGACGGATATCGAAACCGCTATCTAGCGTTTAGCTACTCCCCTTTGCTACACAAGTATGCTAGCATAGTTGATTTTCATTCGTCAAGGAGATTTGTATGTGCTTAGGCGTCTTTCAGCTACCCAAACTCCTGCGTCCGATCATCCGACTTCCTGTTCCAATGCATCCG
>JAFUBI010000086.1 GCA_017460285.1 Oscillospiraceae bacterium
AGAAGAAAATGTCACTGCATATAACATGAAAGAAAAGATGCTGCCCCCTTGTAAAGAGCACATTTTTGGAACAGATAATATCGGACGAGACGTATTTGCCAGAATTTTATACGGTGCACGGATAACCGTTGGGATAGGCGTTGGTTCTACCTTGTTATCCTTGATATTTGGTGCGACGATTGCATCTATATGTGCTCTCTTCCAATCCGTTGACTTTGTTGTAATGAGGGTTATCGACATACTGACATGCGTTCCCTCAACTTTATTAGCCCTCGTTATGCTTGGCGCACTTGGTGGAAGCGTGCCCAGTATGATTTTCACTTTGACCTTCGTCTCAATACCGGGATTCGTCATCACGATCCGTTCAGTTTTGTTACGTGTGGTCGAAGAGGATTACGTGAAAGCTGCGAGGCTGAGCGGGACACCGACCTGGAAATTAGTATTAAAACACATTCTGCCCAATGCAATGGATGAGATCATTGTCGATGCTACTATGACGGTGGCGGGCATGATGATGTCTGCAGCGGGTCTTTCCTTTATCGGCATGGGAGTAAAACCGCCTTCACCTGAATGGGGAGCTATGCTGAATTTTGCCCGGGACTATTTCCGTTCTGCACCATATCTTTCGATCGTGCCTGGAACCGCAATAGCGTTGACGGCGTTGTCGATCAATCTTATTGGTGATGGATTGCGAGATGCCCTGGATCCCAAATCACTGAAATGAGGAATATGATATGACGAAGAGAGAACCATTATTAGAGGTTCGCAACCTGTCTATCGCATTCCGAATGGACAGGAAAACAAAGTTGGACGCGGTGCGAGACCTTTCATTTTGTGTATATCCTGGAGAGACATTGGGGATCTTAGGGGAGAGTGGCTGCGGTAAAAGCGTAACGTGCATGTCCATACTGAAGCTGCTTCCTGCACGCACAACGATCTATAACAGTGGAGACATATTATTTGAAGGTCAGTCGCTTCTAAATATGCCAGAGAAGAAACTCAGTAAGATCCGTGGAAATGAGATCAGTATGATCTTTCAGGAGCCAATGACTTCCCTAAATCCGTTGCTTACTGTCGGGGATCAGTTGATGGAGATCCTCCGTATCCATGATCCAAAGATGGATAAGCAGGAGGCGTATAGGCGGGCTCTGGAGGCAGTCACAGATGTTCGCATTCCGAATCCGGAAAGGATCCTGGAATCCTATCCGTTTACTATGTCTGGTGGGATGCTTCAGAGGATCATGATAGCGATGGCTATGCTTAACAAGCCAAAACTCTTGATCTGTGATGAGCCTACAACAGCACTGGACGTGACGATCCAGGCACAGGTCCTTGACCTTATGAACCGCTTGAAAGAAGAGAGCGGAACTTCGATCATTATTGTCACGCATGATCTGGGCGTTATCAGCGAGATGAGTGACCGCGTGATGGTCATGTATGGCGGCAGAAAGTGCGAGGAAGGCATTGCAAACGATGTGTTCTTTTCACCGAGACATCCATACACACAAGGTCTTATCGCATCTCATCCAAGTGCAAGCTTGGATAAGGAGCGTTTGCCCATGATACCGGGCAGTGTTCCTTCATTAAAAGATATGCCAAAGGGATGTCCCTTTAATAACCGATGCCCATATGCGACAGAGAGTTGCGGTTCTTTAGTTCCACAGCAAGAAGAATTAGGGGATAGTCATATCGTGTGTTGTCACAGATGGAAGGAGGTGACTCCTGTTGGCTGATATCAAAGATCTGATCACGGTTCAGGATAACGAATACCTAAAATCAAATGACTATATTTTGGGCGTGGAAGAACTGTCTATGCATTTTCCGGCTAAAAAAGATGCTTTTGGGAGACCTGTAAGTTGGATACACGCAGTGGACGATGTTACTTTCCATGTCCCCAAAGGAAAAACACTTGGTGTTGTTGGAGAAAGCGGATGCGGAAAATCGACATTGGGCAAAGTACTTGTTGACCTTTATACTCATACCACATGAAAGATCGTGTACGACGGAGTCGATCTAACGACTCTCTCCCAAAAAGAAAGAAAACCGTATATTCAGA
>JAFUBI010000087.1 GCA_017460285.1 Oscillospiraceae bacterium
TAGATTTGAAAGATCCAGAGAACGTGACCAGATTGCTCCCCTGGAATGCTCCGGATACGTGCAAATCTAAAAAAGAAACAACAACTTAACTGCATTGAACCATTTTCCCGAGGAGAATGTTTCTTTTATTACGCTGATACGCTCCTAGAATTGACGCTTACGAAACAAAAATGTTTCTTCTCTGTTCAATGGTTCACGATGAGAGTGAAGGAAACAAGAAAACTCCATAGAAGTAATTGTATCTGTATATTTCTTAAGAAGAAAAGGATCATATGCAATGTTTGGTTTAGAAAAGTCTCCTGCAGAAGAGTCGCCTGCGAAGATCATTCCATCTTCAGGAATATAGATAAGAGTGCTGTCATCAGAATGTGGTCCCTCAACAAATTGGCATATAACGCGTAATCCGTCCAGATTGATTTCAATATGGTCGTGAAAAACGATGTCTGCGGATTTTGGATGAATTAGTTCATGTGAGGGATATTCTGCTTGAGCATATTCCTCAGAGATATAAAACTTTTTTATATCTTCTTGTGACCAATTTTCCATTTCAATTAGATGGCTTTGGGTTTTATCGCAAGCAACAACGGGAACCTCAACAGAACATATAGCAAGTGTATGATCCCAGTGCCAATGAGTTATGAGACAAAGGCGGGGAAGAGGTAAAGAAAGATTTTTTAGAAGATCCATAAACTCATCGTGATGCTTTGGACTGTTGCCAGCATCGACCATTATAGATGATCCTGCATCACTTAATATATACCCTAAGGATGGGCAATCAGAAGTAGGATCAGAGTTTGAATACCAGCAATGCTTTGTAAGTTGTTTCAGTTCCACTATTCAATCCTCCGATTCGTTTATAACAGTGTCCAGACAAGAAAACAGTTCTTCCTCTGAACCATATATCACAACATGGTAGTATGGGTCGCCAGCTATCATTGCAGATAAACTAGAAGAGCGCTCTTTTTTTCTTGCAAAAACATAAGTATGTTTGCCTAAAGTTTTGGCTACTGCAAGTTCATAGCCAACACCAAGAGATGCAGTGCTACACTCTGCCACAACAATATCTGATTCTTTGAGCCAGGACATATCCTCGACCCAAATATCGTGATCGCTTTTGTCTTTTTCGAGACCAAATACTTCAGGTGAAGCGATATGCTCAGTTAATACAGTATTACCAAGATCTTTCATGCGTTTTATGATTCTTTGGTAGAGGAATACGTCATCGCGTCCGCCGCGAATTGAACCGCAAAAATAGATTTTTTTCATGTGCTATTCCTTTTTAAGGTAGAAGTATATTCGTATTTTAACAGACTATAAAATCATAGGGCGATGTATTTTACATCGCCCTATGCAAACCTATAGTGTTATGCTTTCCAAAGCCCATGCAGATTGCAATAAGCATAGCAAGCTTCAACAACCTCGCCTTCCAACAGTAGGAATTCTGCTTTGGGCTCACACTCAGGGGTAAGGAGTTTCCTTTGATTCCCCAAATTCGTGCACAGAACAACCCATTTAATATAGTGAGCTTCTGTCATGGGATGAGGCGCAGCGCCAACATTGATAGTGACTTTGTTTCCTTCAACACTTACAACTGGAACATGCTTCTCGTTCGCAGCATCAGTAGTATTAGGAACGATTTCCTCCATTTTTTGTCCACAGCAAAAAACAGGAACTCCAGAGTTCTCAACGTACGCAACGATATTGCCACAATGAGCGCAGCGATAAAATTTCATATTATATCTCCTAATCAAAAACGAGGAAGTGTATTACTTAACTTGTTCGAAATATGCCTGAGGATGAGCGCATACAGGGCATACCTGAGGAGCAGAAGTTCCTACATGGATATGACCGCAGTTCCTGCACTTCCAAACTACAACCCCGTCTTTTTCAAAGACCTTGCCATTGTTGAGGTCATCCAAGAGTTTGAGATAACGTTCTTCATGGTGCTTCTCGATTGCGCCAACACCCTCAAAACGATAAGCGATCTCTACGAAACCCTCTTCGCGAGCTTCTTTGGCAAAACGTGCATACATATCTGTCCATTCTTCATTTTCACCGGCTGCTGCTGCTTTCAGATTCTCAGCAGTAGTACCTATTCCA
>JAFUBI010000088.1 GCA_017460285.1 Oscillospiraceae bacterium
CCGGATATCATCATGCACTGTGCCATCACACAGGGACATGGGGAAGAGGACTTTACCCACGCGGTAATCAATTCCTGTAACCCGGCATTTATTGAGATCGGAAAACGTTTAGGAAAAACAGCTTTTTATAACTACTTTAAAGCATACGGCCTTACAGAGAAGACCGGGGTCGATCTTCCTGGTGAAGGAAACAGTGTTTACTACACCGATAAAACGATGGGAGTCGTCGAACTTGCCAGCTGTTCCTTCGGTCAGTCCAACGCCATCACGCCTCTTCAGATGATTACAGCATTCTCAGCGTGTGTTAACGGAGGTTACCTTGTACAGCCCTATGTCGTAGGGCAGATCCTTGACTCATCCGGAAACATCGTTATGGATCACGAAACAGTTGTAAAGAGGCAGGTCATCAGCCAGGAGATCTCTGCTACGATGCGTGATATCCTGGAGCAGGTCGTTGAGACTTCAAATGGACAGAATGCTTACGTAGCAGGCTTCCGCCTCGGTGGAAAGAGCGGTACAGCAGAGAAGTTAAACGGTAAAGAAGGCGAATATGTCGCTTCTTTCTGTGCATTTGCTCCTGCAGATGATCCTCAAGTCGCCTGTCTGATCTTGCTGGACGGCGCGTACAGTTATTCTCGGTATGGCGGAGTTATCGTAGCTCCTATCGTGGCATCCGTTATGTCGGAAGTCCTCCCATACCTCGGGATCGAAGCTGTCTATAAAGACGACGAAGTGGATACGGTCGGAACTTATGTGCCGAATATCATGGATTACTCCCTTACCAGTGCACGTGCTGCTTTACAGAAGCGAGGTTTAAACGCAGAAGTCATAGGCGATGGACAGAAGGTGACGGATCAGTATCCGGTGGGAAGCACTTCGTTGCCTAAAGGATCGACGGTGTTTGTATACACTGAAGATACAGAACCAAAATATATCGATGTGCCGGATGTCAACGGCAGATCTGTGAGTTATGTTAAGTCTTTGTTCTCTTCTCTGGGTCTGAACTTGGAAGTGAGCGGATCCAGTTCTTCATCCGCTGTGGCGGTCTCGCAGAACTATGCAGTTGGTGAGATAGTGAGAGAGGGAACGGTCATCACGGTAGATTTCGTTAACAAGAACATTAACGACTGAGAGGTTAACATGATACTGAGGGAATTGCTGAAGAACCTTTCCGTTTCCGGAACCTATGATCCCCAGACTGAGGTAGCAGATATCGTAACGGACTCGAGAGCGGTCAAGCCTGGCTCACTTTTTGTATGTATACGCGGTGCGAGATTTGATGGGCACAGTGCAGCAAAAAAGTGTCTGGAAAACGGAGCAGCTGCGGTCGTTGTGGATCATTCTCTCGGATTGGAACAGGAGATCATAATCGAAGATACCCGTGCAGCATTTGCACGGTTGTGTTCGAACTTCTTTGGTCGTCCTCAGGATTCGTTGAAATTGATCGCTGTAACAGGAACGAACGGCAAAACCACGATCGCCAACGTGATCAAGCAGTCCCTGGAAGCCTGCGGGAAGAAAGTGGGTCTTATTGGAACGATTGGTGTGGAATCAGGGAATCTGAAGCTTCCTGCGAAATTCACGACGCCAGAACCTTGGGATATGGAAATGATCCTTCGGACGATGCTCAATTCCGGATGCGAATATGTGGTCATGGAGGCTTCTTCCCAGGCATTGGAACAGAGAAGGTTGTGCGATCTTCATTTCACAACTGCGATATTCACAAATCTTTCCCAGGATCATTTGGATTATCATAAAACGATGGATGCTTATTTTAAAGCAAAGTGTATCCTGTTTGAACAGTGCGATTTTGCTGTGATTAATACAGATGACCCTAAGGGTCAAGAGTTGTTTAGACGTGTGAAATGTCCCAAGGTAGGCTACGCGATTGAGGATCCGAATGCGGATTACCGCGCTACGGATCTGGAACTCACGATAGGAGAGTCCAAATTCAAAGTGAACAAGAAGGGTGAGGCCACAGATTGCTGTGTGCCGCTTCCGGGCAGGTTCTCAGTTTACAATGCCTTAGCATGCACAGCTGTTTTGGACCGTGAAGTGAATAACCTTTACACGGCTTCTCAAGGTGTCTCTTCCACGATCGGAGTCAGCGGAAGATGCGAGATCCTCCACAGAGGGAATCAGACTGTCATTAGCGACTATGCACACACGGATGATGCCTTAACAAAGTTGCTTTCTAGCATCAAACCGTATGTTGGGGAAGGAAGACTTATCGTTTTATTTGGGTGCGCTGGGCGCAGAGATAAGACGAAAAGAGTTAAAATGGCAAATGCCATTGCGGATTATGCGGATGTTGCTGTGTTGAGTTCTGACAATCCCAGAGACGAAAATCCTTTCGACATCATGAAGGAACTCGAACCGATCTTCACTCAGCGGCATATTCAGTACATCCTCATCCCAGACCGATATTACGCGATCTCTCATGTTTTACAGACGATGAAGGATGGAGATGTGTTCGTCCTGTGCTGTAAGGGACATGAGGATTACCAGGTCATCGACGACTACACGGTATATTTGGATGAAAGAAGGATTGTAAGAGATTATTATTCTCAGGAGAAATAAGAATGGTTACGACAAAATTGGGAAAACTCTTGGAGGGGATCGCCGAGACGCATTACCCCGATCTTCCGGTCAATTGCGTGACGACCGACTCCCGCAAGATCGAGGAAGGCTGTATCTTTATCGCCATCGTCGGTGAGCGTTTTGATGGAAACGATTTTGCGATGGATGCTTTGGAGAAGGGTGCAGCTGTAGCGATCGTATCAAGACATTTCGACGATGATCGCTGTGTTTATGTGGAAAATACA
>JAFUBI010000089.1 GCA_017460285.1 Oscillospiraceae bacterium
GTCTCATAGATAATTTGTTAGGACCAGAGTTTCTTCCTGCTCTATTACCTGCCATTTTTTTCATCAAAAGGCTTTTTAAACATCCCGCTGCTCCACAAAAGAACCTCAGTTTTGCCGTTCTTATTTGTGTTTTAGTAAATCTAGCAACAGTCGTCTACTATTTATAAATACCGTTCCCTTAATACAAGTGCCCACGTTTAATTTAACGCGGGCACTTTTCCTTTCTATATTTACATTAATCTAAAGAAACAATTGACTGCTTTAAATAGTGCATAAACATCAAAACAAGAAGACAGTTCGTAAGGAGAATGCATTGAGAGTAGACCAACGCCTATATCAATGGTATCAATGCCTAACCTGCTGACAAACTGAGCAACCGTTCCTCCGCCGCCTTCGTCAACTTTCCCCAGCTCTCCGATCTGCCAAGGAACGTCTTCAGAATCAAAGGCATTTCTCACTTCCCCCAAAAACTCAGCTGAAGCATCGTTGCTTCCACCTTTTCCGCCACTTCCTGTATATTTGGATAAGGTTGGTCCGCAATTCAAATAGGCCGTATTTTGCCTTTCATAAACCTCAGCAAAATTAGGATCATATGCAACATTAACATCAGCGGATAAACACTTTGAATTGATAAACACTTTTTCGGGAATAACATCAAGAGAATGCGACAAAAGTGTGATGAAGTTACGAAGCATATCAGAGTTCATTCCTGTATTTCCTACTGAACCGATTTCTTCTTTGTCGGCTAAAACAAGTATACAAGTTTTTTTCGGTGCATTCAGTTCAGCAAGAGCACGTAAACCAGTATAAGCACACACTCTATCATCCTGACCATAAGAAGCGATCATACTCTTATCAAATCCAACATAGCGCGCTGTCATTGCAGGAACTATCTCCAATTCAGCTGAGATTAGATCGTCTTCAACAATATCATATTTCTCGTTTAGAATATGCAGAACGTTAAGTTTTACAGGATCCTTTATTTCCTCGTTGTATTCGATAGGCTTACTTCCAAGAATCACATTTAATTGCTCCCCAACGATGATTTCACCCATTGTTTTTCCAGCTTGTGACTTTCTTGAAAGGTGAGGAAGAAGATCACTGATATAGAATACTGGATCTAAATCATCCTCACCAATGAAAACTGATATTTCTCTTCCATCTGATAACACAACAACACCATGGATAGAAAGAGGAATTGCAGTCCACTGATATTTCTTTATGCCTCCATAATAATGCGTCCTAAAATAGGCTAAAGAAGCTTCCTCATATAGTGGTCTAGGTTTTAAATCCAATCTGGGGCTGTCAATGTGAGCCGCAGTAATCAATGTGCCTTTTTCAAGTGATTCCGATCCAACAATAAATGCAATCAAACTCTTTTGATGATTTACCCAATATGCTTTGTCACCAGGGCGATATTTCTTATCGGGATCGAAAGGAACGAATCCCCTTTCTTTCAAAAACTCGACAGATGACGCAACGGCTTCTCTCTCTGTCTTTGAGTTATTAAGAAACTCTATATAATCATGCGAAAAACTGGAAATTGCATTGTCATCAAGTGATCTACCCACTGAAATTGATGAACCTTTTTGGGAAAGCAATTTCTTTTGAAGTTTTTTTACATCGTTTTTTTCCATTTCTATAATTCCCACTCCTTTATCTTTCTCAACAATAAATCACAATAATAATCAAGAATTTGAATATCACCATCGTTAAATAAAACTAGGTTAGATCGTGCTTTAACGTAATCAATATCCATTTGCGCCTTGAGCCTAAGGACCGCATTGTCTTTATCAATATGATCACGTTTACAGATTCGATCCACCAATAAATGTTCATTTGCGGTAAGAAGAACGATCTTATCACATTTTTTATCCAATCCACTTTCAAAAAGAGCACCAGCTTCAATCAAGAC
>JAFUBI010000090.1 GCA_017460285.1 Oscillospiraceae bacterium
GGTTCTGGGGTTTGTACGCCTCCAGGATCGACTCGGCGATTGCTACTGCTGTGGGGTCTCTTTTCTTCTTTACTGCCATTTGCGTAGTTTCCATTTCCTTTTGTCCTTTCTCATTCTACGCACATTTCAGCGTTTATGAAAAGTGCGTTAGTTCTGTTTTTCGAACTTACACACTTTACTTTACAATCTCAATGCAATATTTGTAATTGAGAAATACCGAAAGTTTTCGCAAATAAAAAGCGCTTTTCGCACAGAACGCTTTTCGTTATACATAGTATTCGTCTTTGTAGGAACTGTCTAAGTATTCGCTCCAGGAGTATTCCGAAAAGAGATCTTCCAGCTGGACTCCCTCCCCTGAAGTCTCACCATCCAGCCAATCGTAGTAGTCACAGTCAAACCGGGAAACGTCCACCATCTGTCCTCTTGCTGTAGAGATCAGCAGATCCCGGATGCCGAATTCCTCGAGGGCATCCCGAAGTCGGCGCAATGCGTTGTAATAGACGGTCATGTTCGAATTGCTGTAGGGTCGGTTCTCCCAGACAGTCCGGTAGATCTCCTCGTTGCTGATCTCCTTCCCCCGTCTGCTCACGATCAGTGCCAGGATCTCCTTCGCTTTTCCCCTGAGAGCGATGGGCTTTTCCTTCACAAGAACGGAAAACCTTCCGAAAGTCCGGATGTATATATCCTTTTTTGCCGCTTCGCAAGGAGCCGTATCCGATCCATGGCGATCTCTAAAGTCTCAGTTTTGTAGGGCTTGACGATGTAATAGTCTCCTCCGATCCGGTTGGAATCCCGGATATATTCGTCATAGGCAGATATGAACACGATGAGGATATCCGGGCGAAGTTCTCTCAGCGCACCTGCCAGTTCGATCCCGTTCATACGCGGCATCTTTACATCGAGGAAAGCGATGTCCACTGGATTCGCCTGAGCAAAGCGATACGCTTCCTCCGGGTTGTCGAAAGCACCCACGATAGTGAGGTCCGGTATCCCACTGCTAAGTCGTTGAAAGCTGTTCAGCATGATGATCTCATCGTCGACTATGATCGCCCGCAAATGCTTCGCCCCCTTTGTTTCACTATATTTCCTTCTTATCCATGCACATCATATCAGTTGGTCACTCACGGCAAACTCACAAAAGTGTCCGGTCACATTGTGCTTTTGGGAATATGGATCAAAACCGTCGTTCCTTTTCCGACTTCACTTAGGATCTCCACGTCGGCGTCCATCATATTCTCCAATCGGAAGATCAGATTGCTGAGTCCTGTAGAATCTCTTCCACCGTCCTCCACTTCCCTTTTCACCGCGATCGGATCGAATCCTGTCCCCTCATCGACGACAGAGATCTCCCAGGTGGTATCTGTTTCCCATGTCTTCAAACACACCGTTCCGCCGTCGACCTTTTCGTAGATCCCGTGTTTTATCGCGTTCTCTACGATAGGCTGGATGCTCAACGGAATGATCTGGAAATCCATCGTACCGATATCGTACAAGACCTTCAGCCTTTCACCGAATCGCATCTTTTCGATGCTGACATATGCCTTTATGTTTTCCAATTCCTGCGAGAACCAGATCTTTTCATCGTTGGACATTGCCCGGATGCTTGCTCTCAGATGAGTTGTAAAATCGTAGAGCATATCGGCACCGTATTCCGGATCCGTGAGGACGATCTCCCGTATGGAACTCAAGGCGTTGTACAGAAAATGAGGGTGCATCTGACTGATAAAATTTTTCATCCTCATCTGTTTAAGGGTCTCCCTTAACTGAAGAACGTCCCGTTCACTCTTTTTCTGCTGGGTCATATCGTACAGGACACACATTGCCATGACGTCTTCCGTCATCTCATCTTTTGAGATGTAGTATGTTTCCCTGAAGATACTGGATCCGCCTTCCTTTGTCCTCGCTTTGAACTCGATGTTGAGTACCCGCTTACCTGCGCTGTAACACTCTATCAGATGGGATTCATCACTGAATTTCAGATACTCCTCTCTATCCGACAGCAGGATGTGGTCAGCCCGCCAATGAAGCAGGTCGATGTAGGAATACTCGTTCTTCGTAACTTTATGTTCCTCACATTCAGGGATCCATTCAACTTCTGAATGATTCAGTCCAGCAACTACTCTGTCCTTTGTAAGATCGATCTCCATGAACCCAGAGGAACTAGCCAGGATCGCCTCCCTGTAAACGGACTCTTTACGATGCACTTCTTCCATCCTGGCAAGGTTTTCCATCTCCTGACGGATCTCCCTGTCAATGTTTCGAATACTGATGACGATGGTTCCCTCTTCGAACTGGCTTTCTGCGACCTTGATCCGACAGTAGGCAGGTTTCCCATCCACGATGAACCGTAGAACGGTATAAAAGTCCTGTCCATTCGCTAATTTCGAAACAAGGTAGTCCCTGTTAAGGATCTCTTTCGCCTTCATCCGATCCTCTTCGTAAACCAACGATACCCCGACTGTTTGCCAGGCAGAAAAAAAGTCGTGCCTCACCGATAGGTCGTCGTAATTTCTGTAGGCGCCGTCGGAGTAGATCACCTCAAAATCTCCCGACTCCAGATCGACCGCTACGAGAGCTAGAATATCCCTTTCCATCTCACGAAGGATCATTTTCTGTTGTGTTTCGCTGTAACGCATTTTCACTCTTCAGGCACCTCCTTCACAAAAGTCGCCATACCATTATATTCGTTCGGCGACCTGAAAACAAAAATCGATCTCTGCACTCCCGTATCAGGAGCAGGGATCGATTTTTAAAAGTATGCACTTTATGTATGCAAGAACTGAATACGATGCGTGAAATTGAACACCTGCATCGGAGATTCTAGACACTCTCTACAGAGGAGAGTTATTCGACAGGTCCAAAAGAAGGAAGAGAGCCTTCCCAAAGCAATTGAGAAGGCAGATACCGATATTGTTGCCCTGGCGGATGGCGAACTCATCGTGTAAAGTTTGAGTAGGCAAAAAGTTCAAATATAAGAATTGGGGGAACGGCTAGCCGTTCCCCCAAAAGCGTAAAACC
>JAFUBI010000091.1 GCA_017460285.1 Oscillospiraceae bacterium
ACAGTGATCATGATCACGCAGTTCTTGTTGTCTCAAGTGCTGAAAACACAAAGATGATATGTAATGCCAACTATTATCAATACTAAGCTTCTAATGATCAAGATAAGGGCAAAAATCAAAACATTATTTAAGACAATTAACGAAAACATCAGGTATTTTTTTTATTATTGCTGTAACGTTTTATTCAGAGATAGGTATGTTTTTATCAAAGCCAGTGTTTATGTTGAACACGGAGTATGTTTACATAGCAATTGGGGCGATGAGCTTATAGAGCATCTTGTAAAATACTTAACAAATAAGAAAACTATTTTTTTGCCTCAATGTAGATTAGAACATACAATTCACATTAATAGTAATTTGTGCATTGGCAGCATTCTGACATTTTTTGATTTAAATAAAACCGTTGTGTGGGGCTCAGGTATTTTGAATAATAATGAAGTGTATAAGATTCGAGGAATACCAGATAAGGTCTGTGCCGTGAGAGGACCAAGGACGAGAACTGAACTGCTAAAAAAAGGAATCGAATGTCCTGAAATCTACGGCGATCCAGCACTATTAATGCCACGTTTTTATCAGCCGGTTATATGTTCA
This sequence comes from Oscillospiraceae bacterium, assembly GCA_017460285.1. Taxonomy (GTDB): domain Bacteria; phylum Bacillota; class Clostridia; order Oscillospirales; family Ruminococcaceae; genus RUG11783. The sequence goes on from JAFUBI010000091.1 coordinate 592, forward strand.
AATTATTCCATAGGGATCATACCTCATTTTGGGGACGTTAATAAAGATGATGTTAGGAGACTGATTTCAGATCCGAGGATCAAATTGATAAAAGTGCGAGACTATGAAAAGTGGACCGACTTTATCGATGAGATCTGTTCCTGTGATTTTGTCATTTCATCCTCTCTGCACGGACTGATCATAGCAGAGGCGTATGGAATACCATCCCAATGGGTTGAGTTCGGGACATATGTTGATGGGTGGGAATTCAAGTATTATGACTTTTATGAGTCGATAGGGAAAATGAATGAAGTTCCATTGAAGATTAACGAAACAACAACCTATGAAACGATAATGGAAAAGAAAGACGACTGGAGAAAAGGATATATTGATTTAGATAAACTGATGGATGTCTGTCCGGTCTCATCCAACACATCTAACTCCTAAAAGCAATGGTCGAATGGACGCGAGGAAAGAGCCTGGTCCGCCTCTTTCTTTTGGAGTTCCTGAATCCGTAGGTAGAGAGCCTTCATATCAAATTAGCAAAATTGGGTTAGTTAAAAGGAACAGGATATGATTAAGCTGTTTATATCCACTCATGGGCAGAAAGCAGACTGGATAAAGCAAGGAATACCTATTGAAGTAGGCGCTATTAACCATCGAAATATAAGATATGGTCTACGAGATGATACTGGTAATAATATTTCCGATGAGAACCCTTACTGGGGGGAGCTAACTGGATTATATTGGATATGGAAAAATGTAGATTTTCAACCAGATGATATAATTGGGTTTTGTCATTACAATAAATGCTTAAAGATAGATTTTAACGAGGTCGAAAATCTGATAGGGAAATGTCAAAAGGACTGGATAGCAGCTTTGCCGGCAAATATGGTTCCACATGCCTATCCGGGAGATATCGCTGCTCTTGAAGCAGTATTAAGAGAGAAGCATGCAAAATACTATGACGCGTGGAAACAGATATATGATTCGGATGGTTCGTCAAAAGACGGTGCTTTGACCTGTAGTACCTGTCAATTGTTTTTTACAAAACGAGATGAATTTTATTCATATTGTGAATTTCTGTTTGGCATTTTGTTTGACGTCAAGAGAATAGTCGGAGATGTTGATAGAGTGCCATTTGAAAAAAGATACTTAGCTTTTCTGGGAGAACGCTTATTCAGCGTGTACTTACTGGCGGAAGCGAAACAGGTTCAATATGTACCGATCAATCGTTATAGAAAACCAATTAACCGTATACTGAGCAAATTAGTGGACTTATTTCACATTAACAGGGATAATCATATTTATAAAAGAATGAAGAGAATTTACCTACATTACAATAAGGGGCAATCATCATATTTAAAATAACAGGCCAGGGGTCATACACCGATTAATCATCTTGAAAAATATGATATCAGTTTGAAATAGAGTTTTACCCAATCCTGCTTGCTTACGTGTCAGGATATTTTTGAAAAAGGGTATTCGATAGATGAAATGGATTTGAGTATAAATGCAAATCAACGTAGTTAAAAACGCAAAGCGGAATATGCTCTTCGGTTCAGTAAACCGGGTTGTTGTTTTGCTGATCCCATTCATCAAACGCCTGATTGTTCGGAATGCACTGGGTTCCCAGTACCTAGGACTCGGTTCTCTCTTTCAGTCCGTCATCCAAGTTCTTTCTCTTTCTGAACTTGGGTTCAGCGCTGCAATGGTTTATAACATGTATAAACCTGCGGCTGAAGGAAATGTTGCCAAGATGAACGCTCTTCTGAACTTCTACAGAAGAGCTTATAGCATCATCGGTGTGGTTATCCTTGGAGTCGGCTTGTGCATAATCCCATTCTTACCGCGTCTGATCAAGGGAACATATCCGGAAGATATCAACCTTACCACGTTGTACCTGATCTACCTTGTCAACACAGCAATAAGCTACTTTCTTTTTGCATATAAGTCATCCCTGCTTGTTGTTCATCAGCGGGATGATGTGAACAGTGCAATAAATACGCTTCTCAGCGTAGGACTAACAGGCTGCCAGATCGCTGTACTGCTGATCACAAAAAACTACTACCTATTCTCCCTCCTCATGCCCCTCTTCACAATCGCCAACAATCTTCTGATCGGTTGGAGGACGAAAAGTCTGTTTCCTCAGTATAAAGCTGAGGGAGAATTAGAAAAAGAGGATAAGGTAGTAATAAAGAAGATTGTGGCAGGTACCTTTACCCAACACGCTTGCGGGGTGACGAGAAATGGCTTGGATTCTATTTATATCTCTGCTTTTCTTGGCTTGTCGCTGACCGCGATCTACAATAATTACTACATGATTCTCACGGGCATTATGAGTTTCATTGGCATCTACACAGTTGCATTTACAGGGGGAATTGGCAACCATGTAGCGAATAAAAGCGTGGAAGAAAACTTTCAGGAAATGAAGAAGCTGGACTTCGTTTATCTCTGGATCAGCGGTTGGTGTACAATCTGTCTACTCTGTCTTTATCAACCTTTCATGGAAATATGGATGGGGAAAGACATGATGCTGCCGATGTCCGCAGTAGTGTTGTTCTGTATGTATTTCTATCTGTTAAAACTCTGTGACGTGAGATATTTATATACATCCGCAAACGGACTGTGGTGGCAGCATCGATACAGAACGTTGACTGAAACTGTGCTTAATCTTGTTCTAAATATAACGCTTGGCAAATACTTTGGCGTTCATGGAATCATGCTGGCAACGATGATATCATTATTTACTTGCAGTTACGTGTGGTCCACAAGAAGTCTCTTTAAGAATTATTTCTCCTTATCGAGGATGAAACATTATTATCA
>JAFUBI010000092.1 GCA_017460285.1 Oscillospiraceae bacterium
ATGAAAAAGTGATCACGCGCCTACACGGAAGCGGGACGACAGTATCTCTCGATTATGGCCCCAGAAACGGGAACATGGAGATCATCACCATTGTCGCCCCTGCTCAGAACTTTTTCTTTTCCCAGATGATCGACGCGGTACAGACAAAAGCAGATGCTCTGGACGCTCTCGTCCTGTTTCAGCAGAAACCGAAAGACATACCTTTGGAAAAATGTCTCTTTCGAATCTACAGAAAAGGCTTGCGGAACCTCATCCTCTGGAAAGAGGACATGGAACTCCAATCGGAATACCTGGATCGTTTGAAAGGTCTTGGGATGAGCATCGTTCTTTTCGATTCCAACAGCGACAGCGGCCTTATAGATTCCGTGTCGTTAGACAACGCCAATGCCGTTTGCCAACTGTCTGAAGCGATGAGCCCGGATTCGGATTCCTGTGCCTTCGTTACATGGGATCATCCCGGGATCAGCAGCCTTCAGATACGCGAAAAAACTTTTCAGACTTTGTTCCCACATGGCACAGTTCTCCGCATCCCCTATCAGTACCACAACCGTGAAAGCACACTGGAACCACAGATGTTAACAGAAACACTCAAGAAACTCTCCTCGTTCAGCAGTGTGATCTACGCGGTAGGGGAACTTGGGATCCTGTTTGAAGGGGCATCTCATGCATCCGGGATCCGTCACAAGGCAGGAATGATCGGTATGATGCAAGGTGCAAGAGAACTTGGTATCACGGTCGTTGAGCAGGACTTCACTGGGATGGCGGACCGGATCATTCAATGTCTGAAAATACAAAACATCGAACACAGCGGATGGATTCCAACAGACTACCCTATCCCAGGAAAACTCTTATAAAAAACGGAAGCGCTCGCTTCCGTTTTTTTGTCATTCTTCAGTATCCCAAATGGATCTAAGATCATATTTCTCTGCCTTAATACTTCCGAGCCCTTCAATTCTGAACGTTTCCTCATCCGGATAGAAAGAGAAACTCATGCTGATCTCATCATTTATAAAGACCTCTGCTGACCTGCGGTCGATAAAGATCCGCAATGCGACATCTCCTTCCCCCGTGAGGTGATATTTCTTGTCCATCTTCCGATTGGTATCGCCAAACATCATCCAGGTAGGAAGATCGTCGCCCACTTCAAGGATCACTTCTTTCTCCGAACTGGAGAAGCGCATTCCCCTGTCGCCGAATAACAAAGACCAGTCCTTGTCTTCCGGCAAAGTCACAACATATTCTGCCGGCGCCTTTAAGACTGTAGCTCCATCAAAGAGCACTTCTTTTGAGTTGCCTTCCCGGAGTTCCTTCAGTTCCGGAACAGGGGCTCGGAACAGACGATATCCATCCTTTGTCTTGTGGAGCTTAAGAGTGCACATCAACGACATGCACTGGGACCAACCTTTCCCATGCTCCGGCCAATCCGGTGAGTAGTTCCATTTGCGCTTGTTGTCGCACATCCATGCAAGATGTCTGCGTTCAGAGAGATCCGGCGGATTGTTGAAAGTCTGTCCGGCGTAGATCGCTGCCCCATAGTCCAAAAACAGTTCCTGGATTTGAGAATACGCTGTAAAACGGTAATCCTTAAACTTTCCTACAGAATACTTCCCGCAACCTCCGTACAGCACCCACAGGATCTCACCTGTCTCTTCCACTTTTAGCGGAAACAGATCCGGACATTCGAACAGATCTTCTTCCCTGGCAACTCTCGTCCACTCCTTCAGATCGTGCGAGATATAGAAACTGACGCAGTCCTTTCCCTCATAGGTTTCATAGACGAGGATGCACAATGTATTCTCATCCAGTTGAACGATCTTCGGGTCTCTCCACTCTTCACCCTCCGGGACGGATATGATGGGGCTCCAGGGAAAATACTGATAAGTCTTTCCGCCGTCCCTGCTGTACAGCAGATGCTGACCTTCGTTCACTACAGGAGGTCTTCCCTGGAATTGGACCGACTGGAGCGCTGTATATGCGGCGATGATCGTGTCTTCTCCAAATCCGGACATATTGTACCGATCCAATATGGCGCTGCCGGACGCCACATGACACCTGGTGGAATAGGGCATGATAGAGTCCGGGTATTCTTTGAAACGGACACCGTCTTCCGAGACAGCCCTCCCCCAACTGACATTGGCGCATCCGTGTTGAGGTCCGAATGGATTGTGCTGGAAATGAATGTTGAATCCCTCTTCTGTGCACAGCAGGCCATTGGGGTCGTTCATCCATCCTCTTCGCGGCGAGAAATGGATCTGCTGGCGTTCCGGTTCCCGATAGAGGTCCGGATACAGTTCGGGTTCTTTTTCCATATCCTCTCCCGGAACGATCCCATCCAGCAGCGTATCCGAATGGGAATCCTCGCAGATCAGGGTCACCGTATCTGCCGTCAGGTTGCCAAGGTACATGGCGACGTAAAAGTCGCATTTTTCCCCGGCAGCCGTGTCAACAAGTCCGATATAAAATTCCCGATCGAGGTTTTCCCCGTCCCATAACTGCACAAAATGAAACGTCTCCGGATCATGGTCACTTACCGGCAGGTGCAGGAACGGCTTGTCTCTGTTAAAGGATCGCTCTATCATCGCTCTCTCCCCAGTTTTTTCCTCATTATACATGATATGCGGTCGGTAAAACCCATACAGTAAAAACTATATTCTTAACTTATTCTTTGTTATGATATCTTCATGAGCGAAGCACAGAAAACCGATCGTTACAGTTATGGTCTAGACCTGCTGCGTCTACTTTGTACAGCAGCAGTTCTTGTCTACCATATCGATCCTGCACGGATACCGGGCGGGTATCTTGCTGTGTGTTCTTTTCTGGTCCTGCACGGGTACCTCTTTGTCTTCTCTTTTCTGAAAAAGGACAATCCGTCCCTTTTGAGACATTACGGAAAACGTTTTTTCCGGCTCTATATTCCCATGTTTATCACCGTTGCTCTGACAGTTCTTGCTTTTCGTTTCACACCGGACATACTGTGGCTGAATGAAAAGCCGGAGACGATGAGCGTTCTCTATGGATGCAACAACTGGTGGCAGATCCAAGCTGGGCAGGACTACTTCACCCGGCTGACTGCCTCTCCATTCACACACATGTGGTATCTTTCACTGTTGCTTCAGGAAGAGCTGTTGCTTCCTATACTCTGCCTCGGATGGAATGCGCTCAAAAACAGATTCGGCTTTTTCCTTGTTTGGATCCCCTTCCTCATACAGGCGGCAGCTGCCGCGATGATCCTTCCCCGGTTCTGCTCTCTCGGATATCCGGAGATGAGGACCTACTACGGAACAGATGCAAGGATCTTCTCCACCCTGTTCGGGATGGCTCTTGCCTTCCTCCACAGAGAAGGTCACAGGCTCACCCTTCCTTTTTTGAAAAAAGGAACGTTGAGCGTGCTTCTGTTGTTGGGATCGCTCACGGCATTGGCATACGCCTTTCTACGGATCTCGCCAGACACTTCCCTTTTTCCATATGGTTTTCTGATCGCTTCTCTTATAACTATACCGGTCATCTCCCTGGCAACAAATGAGGAATATGCTCTTTTCTCCCAACTGCGTTCACCTCTGTTGCGGCATTTGTCATCCATCACCTTTGAAGTATATCTCGTCCATTATCCGTTGTTATTTTTCGCTCAGTCTTTAAGCACACTCGATGGGATCCATCTTCCTCTATATATCGGGCTCGTTTTAGCGGTGTCCGTTGTCCTGCATTTCGCGCTGAGCATCCGTTCCCGAAAAGATCGGAAAACGGTCTTGCCGGATCTTCTAAAACTGGCACTTCTGATACCCATCCTCTACGCAGTCTTCCTTGGGGTTATGGATATACGTGCAGCGGAGGACCATACTCAGGAGATGGCTGCATTACAGGCGCAACTCGAAGAAAACGCGAAACTGATGGAAGAACTCCAGAAGGTATACGCACAAAAGCAAAGTGAGGAAACGGATTCCCTCAGCGATCCTCTCTCATTTGCCGAGGAAGTCGACGCCGCCCATCTTCATGTCACCGGCATAGGCGACTCCGTTATGCTGGGTGCCATCCGCAACCTCTATGAGACTTTTCCCAACGGCGACTTTGATGCGCAGCAGAACCGTTCTCATTATCCGGTGATGACCATTGCAAGGGATCGGAATGCAGACGGCACTCTGGGAAATCCGGTGATCATAGGGATCGGCACGAACAACACTCTCCCTATCGAAGACCTGCGGACGATCGTTTCGCTTTGCGGGGAACGTGACATTTTCTGGATCACCACAACTAATGACTGGCAGTTCAAAAACAACGACACGATCCGGTCTCTCGGAGAAGAGTTTGAAAATGTCACAGTCATAGATTGGGAAGAACGCTCCAAGGAACACGGTGAGTTCTTCTACTCGGATGGTATCCATCTGACTACAGAAGGCAGACGAGCTTATGCGGATCTTATTCTGAACTCGATAGAGGAACTGTACGGCTCAAAGTTGTCTGAACAGCGCAAACAGGAGCAGATCGAAAGCCGCATTCTTGGCATAGGAGGCTCGTGGCTCATGACAGGCGCAGCAGACATCCAAAATGCTCTCGGGAACTGTGTGGTCCTTGCTTCGGAAGAACCAAATGCTGAAACGATCCTCCAAAACATACAGATCATGCGTGAGAATGGTCTGCTTCCAAAGAAGGTCTTTATTGCTATTGGAAATGCTGATAACGATCAGAAACTGCTGCGGGATCTCCTTCCCGGATTGGATGACTGCAACGTCGTACTGTATCTTCTGTCTTCCAAAGCCGCTGACCTGGCAAAGAACTACCCGGATAAGACAGTTCTGTTTTGGGACATTTCCTATCAGGATCATCCGCAATACTATCTCGCAGATCGGGTGCACCTGAGCCAAGAAGGAACAGAGGCTCTCATATCCAGACTGCTGTCCGGTATCCAAGAGATATGGGACATACCGAAAACAGAATGACCTTTCAAAATGCCGTTGCCCATGCAGGTTAACGGCACTTTGTGTATGTAGCATCCGGTAACCCAGGATGCTATAATGGCAAGCGGAAATAATATCAAAGGAGAGAACCAATGAATAAAGAATGGTCCCTAGATAAACTCTATACCGGTTATGATGACCCCAAATTTGCTAGAGATGAGGCGAGAATGTCCGAAGTGATCCGGGAGTTCACAGAACTCTCCAGCCATCTGGAGGGCGATCCTGCAGATGTCCTCACCAAGGC
>JAFUBI010000093.1 GCA_017460285.1 Oscillospiraceae bacterium
CCGGATGAGATGCTGAAACAGCAAAACAAGTAGTCCCTGTAGAAAGGGATATGGGAGCCGTGGATCCCCGCAAGTAGAACGGCATAGCCGTTCGAACGGAAACCTCGATCTGATTCTTTGAATCAGCCGGGGTAATTCATTTTCGAATGCCGATCCGTTTGTTAATCTTACGTCGCACTAGACATTTCAAGTTCGACTGCAAAATTCATTTTATTGTTTCCAGGGACTTTTGCCCCCAATCCACCTTTCGAGAAGCAAAACATCCGTTGCCTCTAATTCCTCTCTTCAAAAGGTCCACAGAGCCCAACATTCCAAGAACACATATGACCAACCCATTACAATGATCCCCCCAGAGCATCTGCGACATTTTTGTAGTCCCGCTAATAACCAAAGAAACTCTGTTTACGCAATCGTTTTCTCATGCCCACCCAATTAAACCAGTTTTTGAGACATGCATGACAAACAAATCGTTTATGCTGGAATGCTGAAAAAGCGATATGTTAGCGGTAGTTTATCGTTATCCGTCATTTACAAAACTCACTATAAGGTCAACAACTAAGTTGTTACTAAGTTGTTACTAAGCTCTTACCAAGTTCCTTCTAACCTCTTTTCTTTCGGATATACTTTTGATTTGGATGGTTTGGGGAGTCAGGTCTTGTCATTTCTAACAATCCACTTTCTAACAATGGATTCAGGACCTTATTTCTAAAATACGTTGCTGCCTTGTATCCACATCTTTCCTGAATTTCTGCTCGCGATCTCGGCACTTCGCAAAAATCAAGTAGATCTCTTAACTGGATAGTGTCTAAAACAGTTGACACAGAAAAATGCATTAATTCATTATCTTTATCATTCCCATGATTTTCTTGGTAATCATAAAAACCTTTCCTCACAAAAAGACGCGAAATAAAATAATCGTGGTTTTCGTTCGTCTCAAATTCCGGCAACGGAGAGCCATTTTGTTGCAGAGCATCTAAGATCTTCTTAAATCCAGTGTTTCTCCCTTCGGTCAAGTGCAACTCTTTTAAGAATTCGCCAATACGACGATTTCGATAACGGCGACTCCGCACCCTAAAAGTGCGTAATCCCTCTAACGTGACTGAACGATCTGGACCTGGATGACTGATAATCTCAATCATGTCCTTCTCTACGCGAACTTCGATTGGTTCTCGTTCGTCATACGCTTTATGATAGACTGCATTGGACAAGGCTTCCTCAATGGCCGCATACGGATAGTTAAAATAACGGTCAGCCTCCGCCTTGTCAGGATGCTTCACCACTTGCTCGGTTAAAATACTGTTCCGGATATACCGGAGCGCATCCCTGAGCTGTTCGTGCAGAGGACCCTTAAAGGTTTGCTCTATAATCTTGTCTCCCCCTTCTCCATCCGGAAACTGTACCACATCGATCTGGGTATACGGAAAGAACCTTTCCGGTGAAGGATTAAAAAACATAAGGGCCACATTTTTCGGCTTCACAGACTCCGGCAGATCACTAACCAGGTTCATGTCTCTGCAAAGGTCAACAAACTCCATCTCATCTGCTGATGAATACAAAGAACTCCCGATTTCCTTTAGGTAAGCCTTCACCAGGATGTAATTGATATCAGAGAGTTCTGCTCCATAGTTAACTCTGTCATCAAAAGGAGTCTTGTTAGCTAAAGCAAACAGTTCTTTCAACTCATCATCGTTGGGAATCGCGGTAACGGAACCTTTGCGAATATAGTAACAACGCTCTTTATCGTCTTTCGCCATTGTTTTCGGAGAGGAATATGGTCTTGTATCACCTCCTGGGCACCAAATGATAAGGAAAGTCTTTCCATCAAGATCATCAATTCCAATGATTGGCATGTAGCCGGGACGAATCAATTTGCATTTTTCATAAATGTCCTTCTGCCAAGCGTCCACTTTGTCCAAAGGAACTCCATCATATGGTTTGATTGGTATGCCATCTTTCTCCTTTACACCGAGAACTATATAGCCGCCACCCCAATTATCAAGATCATTGGCAAAAGCAGTAATCGTCTTCAACGAAGCAGCAGGATCCCAGGTTATTTTAAACTCAATTCGCGCCCACTCCACAACAGTGCCAGAAAGTAGGGAGCGGATGTTGGTCGGTATCGCCATGATTAATCCCCTTCTTCTTTCATTTTCTAGTTTTTTCCATCTCCAACTTATAAATCATAAGTCGCAAAAGATAATCCGGCATCCTACGGTTCCCTAATTGCCAGTCTTGCATCGTCCTGTAAGGAATCGCAAAATAACTGGCAAAACGCCTCCAACTCATCCCGGATTCTTCTTTTATTCTGATCAATTCTTCTTGTGTATTCATGGTTCTACATTAGCACGCTTTGCGTGCTATTTCAACCTCTTTAGATTTAAAACTGCTCGCCAAGGCTTTTTGAATGATTACCAACTGCTGTATTCTTCTTCACAAACAAATGGATTTGAAAAACCTCCTCAATACAATATCTTATACTCTTCCCTCCGCACTTTTTAATCTTATCATTTGCCAGATGATATCTAGTTGCAAAGCTTCTAAAACAAGTATGGTATCTCAGCATCTCCTTTATCCCGAAAAAAATGACACTATATAATCTCTGTATTATTTTTCATTTGATAATATCTTTCCACTGACGAACAATAACATCCCTGCGAAATGCCTCCGCCCTCTTCCGGGACTTTTGGGCATATCTTTCTCTTAACGAGCGATCTTTCCCCATGTGGATCATTGCATCTGCAAGGGCGGATTCCTCTTTTTCCAAAGGATCAACTGTAAGGGTCTGATCTCCTGAGCACACCGGTGTCAAAATACCGTATTCCGCATATTCTATTCCCCTCGCTTCCGATATGCAGTCCGTATCCGGAGCGAGCAGTTCCCTTGGTCCAGACCTGCAGTCCGTCGAGATCACCGGCACTTCGTTCACAAAAGCTTCCAGAATCGAATTGCTGAATCCCTCCCATAAAGAGGTGCAGACATAGACATTTGCTTGTTTCAAATATGAACCTATGCCTGGATCAAATCCCATCAGGTGGACATTCTTTTCCAGTCCATTCACGCAAATGACCTTCTCCAGATACTCCCTTTCCTCTCCGTCTCCAAAAAGGAATAACTGGGCGTTTGGAAGTTCTTCAACCAGTTTCCGAAAAGCACGGATCAGGTGCTGCTGTCCTTTTTGAGGAACCATTCTTCCGACAGAAATGTATCGGACCGAGTCGGGATTTTCCTGCAATAGATCCTCGAATCTGTCGTATGTCTCTTCCTTCCGGTTAAAGGAAACCTGATCCGGGTCGTACATGTTGTAGATGACCGTGATTTTCTCTTCCGGTGTATGGAAGTTCTCAACAAGATCCCACGCAGCGGCTTTCGACACCGATATTATTTTGTCTGCCCTTCTCCCCACGAAGAAAGCCTTCAGTTTCTGGAACCACAGACGTTCGCGTGTCAGGCTCAGGGAGTAGTAGTTTCTCACCGAAGCAATGGTCTTCTCTCCGACGCAGGACAACACATTGAGAAAATTCGCGGTCTCCAGAAAGGAGACACAGCAATCCACATGCCATTCCTTCTTCAGTCTTCTGAGTCGGGATATCTCCTGATAGTAGATCCTGGGTTTCTGAAGAAGGGAAGCGCTCTTTCGTATCTTCAGTTCTTTGATCTGTATCCTCGGATCGACATAGTATCCGGGGAAATCAGCGTCGAACATAGCGGTGACGCACACATCGTTATCCTTGCACAGTTCATTGGCGATATTCAGACAGGCTCTTTCGGCTCCTCCGCCCTCCAGGCTGTCGATCAAAAACATGATCCTCATGACCGATTCCCCCTGGAATAGTCATGATACCACGCAGCAAACCGCCTCAGACCGGTCCGCAGATCCGTAGTCGGATGATACCCAAAATCCCTCTCCAACTTTGACGTGTCCGCGTAAGTCGTTTGAACGTCACCTGGCTGCATGGGGACATACTCGACATGATCTTCCAGACGGAATCCTTCCCTTATACAGCCTGCGCTCTTCAGTTCTTCTGCGAGAATGCGGACAAAATCCGAAAGAAGGTCCGGTGATCCCTTCCCGATATTGTAGATCTCATAGGGAATATCCCCACCTGGACTCTTCTTCGCCACCAGACAGATCCCTTCGACGATGTCGTCTATATAAGTGAAGTCCCTCTCGCATTTGCCGTAATTGAAGAGGCGGATCTTCTCTCCCCTCACCATCTTGTCCGCAAAAGAGAAATAGGCCATGTCGGGTCTTCCATACGGACCGTATACCGTGAAAAAGCGAAGCCCTGTCATGGGGATCCCGTACAATTTTGAATAGGCGTGAGCGATCACTTCGTCGCTCTTTTTTGTTGCGGCATACAGCGATACGGGATGACTGGTGTCCTGATCCTCAGAAGTGGGATAGTTGTCACCGTCTCCGTACACAGACGAACTGGAGGCGAACACAAGATGCTCCACAGGATACTTTCTACACATCTCCAATATCGTATAAAAGCCAAGGATATTGGAGCGGATATAGACATCCGGATGTTCGATCGAATAACGCACTCCCGCCTGCGCCGCGAGGTGGATCACGACAGAGGGATGATAAGTCTTGAAGACTTCTTCCACAAAAGAAATATCCGAAACATCCCCTCTGATGAGGGAAAACCGGTCTGCCCCTCCCGACTGTTTCAATAACTCCGCTCTGCGCTCCTTCAGCGCGACATCATAGTAATCTGTGAAACTGTCCACGCCAATGACGCGGACATCTGTCGTTTCCAGCAGTCTTCTGCAGACCGAAGCGCCGATAAAACCGGCAGCACCAGTCACGAACACTGTTTTTTGATCCACCCGGATCTCAGCCATTTTTAGAACCTTTCCCGATCTCTCCCTGTTTGCCCGACCACTTCTCTCCACCTTTGGAGCGTGGAAACCTTGTCAAAATCCTTCACTCTCTCAGCGCTCTTCCTGCTGTAGTGTTCTCTGAGTCCCCCATCCTCAATCAGACGAAGCATGGCGGACGTTAGTATCTCTTCTTCTTTTTCCAGATCTCCTTCTATGTTTTTTCCCCCGGAACACATCGGAACCAGGATCCCATACTCGGCGAGATCCTCTTCCGCCGCTTTCACCTGCGGATCGGTTCCGGGAGCCAGGATCTCCCTTGGTCCGGAACTGCAGTCCGTGGAGATCACCGGCAAAGACAGAGCCATCGCCTCGATCAGCGCGTTTGGGAACCCCTCATTGAAGGAGGTCATCACATAGCCATCCGCCTTCGCCAGATACTTGAACGGATTTCGGTCAAATCCGACCATAAGGACATTGTTCTCCAGTCCAAGAGCGGATATGTTCTTTTCCACCAGATTCCAGGTATCTTCGGTTCCTTTTCCAGGTCTCCCAAGGATCAGGAGCAGCGCCCCGGGGTGTTTCTCCACCACTTTCCGGAATGCGCGCACAAGATGCCACTGTCCTTTTTTCTCTGTCAGCCTCCCTGTGTTGACAAAAACGAACTCTGCCTTCTTCATTTTTTGCCCGATCTCATCCGGCAGTTCTTCTTTTGCCAGAGAACGGAGACTGTCAGGATCGATATAGTTGTAGATCACTTCAATGTTTTTCTCCGGAGCGTCAAGATCTCTCACGATCCCCATCTTCGCTTCTTCAGACACGGAAACAATCCTGTCCGCTCTGCGGCATGCCTCCCTGAGCCAGCGCCTCCCTCTTTCGGAATACACTTCTTTTGGGGCATACGGTCCGCCGAGATAACTTCTAACAGAAATGATCTTCTTCTCCCCGGCGTCAGACATCACGTTCAGGTAATTGGCGGAGTTCAGAAAACTGATACAGCAGTCTATCCCATGCTCCTTCTTCAACTGTCGAAGCCTTCGGATCTGGTACTGGACCTCAGGTGAATCCACATCTCGCGCGAATTTTGCCGGTATCGAGCGTCGGATCTTTTCGATCGCTCTCTTTGCGATCCTTTTGACTTTTCTTTGTATCTTTATCCATACGGAGGTGCTGCCCTCATCCTGTGTAGGGCTCTTCTTCTCAGAAAACGCGCCTTCTTTCCCGTACAGATTGATGACCTGCACGCCATCCGCTACACGATATGCCTCTGCATTGTCTTCCCGCATCGTGGTGACAAGGACGACATTCTGTTCCTGCGAGAGTTCCGACGCCACAGCGGCGATCACCTTCTCGGCTCCTCCTCCGGAGAGCTTGGGAACGACAAACATGAGATCGGTCCCTTTCTCGTCAAGAGTCAGCTCTCTCCTGAACTTCCGCCTCTTTACCACGGATACAAGGTCATCTCCCCAGAGATGCGCCCCCTTGCATTTACACCATGGCTGCTGAAGTCCCTTCGGATCGATCGTTCCGTCTGCCCTTCTGCCGGGAATGCTGCTCCTGTCGAGATCAACAGATAGCTTCGCGAGTTCTTTTTCACTGAGCTCCGGGGAATCCGATCCCTCCCTTGTCCTTCTGTAGAGGATGTTCTCCGGATACAGCCCTGTCACTTCCCAATCCGTATCTTCTTTTCCTCTGGATGTGGTCAGCCGAAAATCGCAGTAGAGGTCTGCCCCGTTTCCGTATGCTGTGAGGTCGCTCCAGTATGCGCTGGGGTTGGTATTCGTTGAGAAGCCGGCATTGCCGTTGCCGTAGGCGATACAATTGCACACTTCATGTCTGCACGACTGACCCTCGCCGCCAAGTTTGAACCCTACGCCTCTGCCTTCTCCTTCTCTCAGGTCTTCACCGGAAAGATGACCGTTCCAACAGGCAACGCTGTTCAGGATCTTCACAGGCTCTGTGCCGCCATATGCCGCTTTTGCGTAGAGATCGAAGCCATCGTCCGCGTTGTTGTGTGCGATACACTCGTAGAACAGGTTTCCTTTTCCGGTCCTCAGCTTCGCTCCAAAGCCATCCGCGTTTTCCCGCGCATAGTCGCTGTTGTCATAGGAATCGCAGAACAGGATCTTATTATTTCGCGGCCATTCAGCCCTGGATGATCCGGGATATCCGCAGATCAGAATGCCTGTGTCCCCATTGTGGTGTGTCACACACCGCTCAAGGATGTTTCCGCTTCCGCACAAATAGATCCCTACGGAGGGACCGTTCTTCACTTCGATTCCGCAGATATGCCAGCGGTCTCCCGCAAGAACGACAGCCGGTGTTCCTGTCCCGATGCCGCTTCCGTCCAGAACGGATCGTTCCTTATCGGCAGGTCTTACCGTCCGTCTGTGTCCTCTTCTCCCGCTATTCTCTCTCGGTATGTAGAGAGATCTCTGCAAAAGGTAGGTGCCGCCCTTTAGCAGGATCACAATGTCGTCATCTTTTGCGTAAAACGCAGTCTCTATGTCAACAGGATCCTCCTTTGTCCCTGCGCCTGCCCTGTCACCGGTCGGTGACGCATAGATCGCCTTGTTTCCGAAATATCTTCGTGTCTGAACTGGATTTCTGGCGAAGGTCTCCCTGGAAAAGGGATAGTCGATCTCCGACGCGCGCACGACGTCTTCCGGAGTGCGGCTGATTTTCCCTGGAGCTAGGTCCACAGTGATGTTATCTACCCGGATGTCCAGATTCCCGGAAACAGCAAATCCGACAGCGATCTCGGAGGCGTTCTGCTTCATGAGCACATCACACCCGGGGATCTCGAATCCTTCCGTGACCCCTTCTTTACAGATAGTACCCTGATATCCCTTGTCTGTTTTCCGGAAAGACAGGTCCAGCCGTTCTCCCTCACGGATCCGGTCCCCAAAAGAGACCTTTTCCGCTTCTCTGCTGGTGTCCTGAACGCGCTGCTCGTCCACCCCTTCCGCGTCGGGGTCCTCATAACCGGAGACGACTTTCATGCCACCGCGTATCTTCTGGGCTTCCTTTGTCCGGAACCTTCCAACCCCTACCTGATTGCGGTATCTTGCCTTGTCCGAAGGGCAGGTATCCGTATCCAGAGCAACGATCCCATATCCGGACTGCCACCCCGCTCGATCCGCTTTTTCTACGAGAAAAGATGCGTTTACCTCGATGTTCTCCCTCTGCGGGTCGATGATGGCATAGCAATACAGGAAACTGTCCTCCGAGTCGCTCATCTTCCCGGTTCGGGACGAGATAGAGACGGAGCCAACTTCCTGCAGATCCCCTATGCAGACCCTCTCTTTCCCTGCGAGGATCCCCATCTCTTTGTTTCCGATCGAGACAGTGCCTTCGCTTCTTCCAAGGGCTCTGAGATACCAATCCATGTTTCTTCTCACTTAAACGATGCTAACTATTCTTCTCAGCCTTGGGATTATTTTATCATCTTTACAATTGTTGTATAATACTTTTGCTGTAGGAATCACAGATTTCTACCATATGCTGACCATTTTTATGAGATCGCGCGCTGCGCATCGACACTTTAGAGTTCGTTTCTACCGCAAATGTCTTTCCGTGAAAAAAGCAGAAATGTCTTGCTCTCCCTTTCCAATCAGCGTTTTCTTTTCAAGGAGCTGGTAAAACGGGATTTCAAGCAGAAGTACAAAAGGACCATCCTGGGAATGCTGTGGAGCGTCTTGAACCCGCTCCTCACTCTTTTTGTGATGCGTCTTGTTTTTTTGCGTTTTTTCGGAAGATCCACACCTCACTACACGGTCTTTCTCTTTGCGGGCACGATCTTCATGTCTTATTTCAAAGACTCTACACAGAACGGGATGGAGAGCCTCGTGTATAACGCGACCGTTCTTCAAAAGATCAATATCCCAAAATATCTCTTCATCTTTTCCCGGAACGTCTCTGCTTTCGTCAATTTTCTTTTGACGTTCCTCGTATTCCTCTTCTTCTGCGTTCTGGACAGATTGCCTGTCACCTGGAACTATCTGCTCCTCATTTTCCCGATCCTGTGCGCCACAGCGCTCAATATCGGCGTAGGAATGATCCTCTCCTGCTGGTATGTGTTCTTCCGGGACATCACGTATCTGTATGGCATCTTCCTGACGCTGCTCACCTACCTCTCCGGCATTTTTTACAATGTGAACGAGTGGGGCGAATACTCCAAGCTGTTCCTCCTGAATCCGGTCTATGTCCTGATCGCCTATGTGAGACAGGTATGTATCGACGGGACGATTCCTTCCCTCGCGATGCATGCCTTAATGTTTTTCTACCCTGCTCTCTTCCTTTTGATCGGCGCGTTGACCTACCGGAAGTATCGGCATGAATTCATCTATTACCTGTGAGGCATTCCTATGTGGGCTGTATCCTGCGAAAACGTAAGTATCCGCTACAAAGTCGGTGACTTTAAAGCCATCGGCTTGAAGGAGTATGTCATGCGGAGACTCACCAACAATTACAGGGTGCAGGATTTCTGGGCGGACAGAGACATCTCCTTCACCTTGGAGCAGGGAGACATGCTGGGGATCATTGGACCAAACGGGGCAGGGAAAAGCACCCTCCTGAAGGCGATCTCCGGGATCCTCCTCCCTTACAGCGGGACGATCCGCACCAATGGGAAGATCGCCGCGCTGCTGGAACTGGGAACGGGATTTGATGTGGATCTCACAGTCACAGAGAACACCTACCTCCGTGGAGCGATGCTCGGCTACACCGAGAAATTCATGAAGGAAAAATACGATGAGATCATCGCCTTCGCTGAACTGGAGGATTTCCAGGACTATAAATTCGTCCAGCTTTCGGACGGCATGAAGAGCCGGTTAGCTTTTTCCATCGCCTCCCTTGTGGATCCCGACATTCTCATTCTCGACGAAGTCTTGAGCGTGGGCGACGGCGCATTCCGCATCAAAAGCGGCGAGCGTCTGAAGCAGATACTGAACAACGGCGTCACCGGGATCCTCGTCTCTCACGCAGTGGAGCAGGTCCGGGAACTGTGCAACAAGGTGCTGTGGCTGGACCATGGAAAGCAAGTCACTTTCTCGGAGGATGTTGAGACCGTCTGCAACGCCTATGAGGAATACCTGACCGCGAGGACTGCCCTTCCTTCTGACCCTGTAGATTTCGTTCGTTTGAGCGATTCCTATAAGTTCCGCGCTCAAAGGAGAGCCGATATCAGGACCCGGGAGAAAAAAAGAGACATTCCTTCTGCCCTCTCTCTTCTGATGGAAGAGGCACCGGAAGTCATCAACAACGACCAAGCAATGAGTTATCTGGATGTCTGATCGTGATCCTGTTTCATGTAGAGGTTTTTATGCAATCTATTCCTACTTGTAGCGTTATTATCCCCTTCTATAACTGTTCGGCAGACCAGCTCGAGCAGATCCTTCAATGCGCGGTCAATATTCACGCAGATGTTGAAGTCCTTCTCATTGACGATGGATCTAAACAGGAAATCGCAGAGCAAGCGGATCTATTGGCTATGAACTCGCCCAATACTCGGGTGATACATACAAAGCATAAGGGCGTCTCCTCCGCGAGGAACGCTGGCATCGAAAACGCGACCGGTCGATTCATCACTTTCTGCGACGTGGATGACCGAGTCGACCCGGATGCTTTTAACGATATCCTTACCGAGATCGGACGTTTGGGTTCTTTTGACATTCTCATATGCCCCTACACCAAGCATCGCAACGGCAAGGTAGTCGAGATCTCGTGTTCGGATCCGTATACGGTTGAGAACTTAATGAAGGAGCCCAACCGGAACGGCACTGTGTGGGGAAAACTCTATCGAAAGGCCTTCCTGTCAGATGTCCGGTTCCATGAAAAGCTATCTCATGCGGAAGACACGCTTTTCCTGCTGGAGTTGATGATGAAAAGCGCTGTTTGTGCATCGAGCAGCCACGGTTTCTATCACTACAACGCGTATCCGTTCTCCACATCAAAGTCCGACGCAAACTCAGTGAACGGATTTCTCTCCACTTTTCGTGAACTCTACCAATTAGTGGAGAACTCTCCCGCTGAGATCCAACTGTTGGCAGGAAACTGCTGCATCGTCAACACCATCATCCTTCTGAACCACCATGTGTTCAAAAGATCGCTGTCCCTCGGGGAACAAAAGGAATCCTTCTCGCATATCGTTTCAAACAGTTATGTACAATGCGCTTTACATCGTTTTGATCGGAAGGGCTTTCCTTTCCGCTACCGCATTATCGCTTATCTGGTCAGACACCGGTTCTTCCTCTTGACCGCACTGGCGTTCAAAATCTATCAATTCTTTAACTGATTCAGAACATTTTTATATAAGGTGAATATCCCATGCCCATCCCACAATTCCTACTGACCTACAAGGCAAAACTTTCTAAACTGAGAAGAAAACTGCTGTACTACACCTCTAAGAACACGGAGGGGTATCGTAGGCTCTCTTTATGGATCCCTGAACTTGCAATGTACAAAACGGACACCCTCGAATTTCTTGCAGATACCGCAAAGAAAAAGGGGTTCTCTGACCTCTCCTCTTACGCAGACCATCTGGAAGACCACCCATCTGACCTTGAAGCGCTTCGCACCAACCTCACCTTTTTGGGGACCCACTTTTTTCGGGGCAATGACTGGGACTTTTTTGACAAGAACTGCCTTGCTTCCTTCCAGAATGCCTCTGACGTGCGTGTGTGGTGCGCAGGGTGTTCTTCCGGGAAAGAAGTATACAGTCTGATCATGCTGTTGCATCAATATGTACCCTTAGAGTCGATACATGTCCTGGCTACGGATTACAACGACAAGATGCTGGAGGACACCAAAAACGGGGTCTACTACAATATGCACCTTGCTGAGATACCGGAGGCTCTCCAAAAGCGTTTCCTTACCATCCGAGAGAAGAAGTTCACGTTCAACGATGACATTCGAGAGATCATCGATACCAAAAACCTGAATCTGCTCACCGACTCTTACCCAACCGGGTTTGACATCATCCTCTGCAGGAACGTTCTGAAGTTCTTTGACCCGCCAGTGATCACGGAAGTACACAAAAAACTCGTTCCCTCTCTCAATCCGGGAGGATATCTTTTTGTATCTACCGATGACGGCGACGATCTTGAGACCGTCAAGGATCCTGTCGCGCTAGGCTTGGAACAAATTGGCGACAGGAGCATTTACAGGAAGTTTTAAGCAGTTTGTTAAAAAGGAAGCACCTTGCTGGCGTTATATGCTCAGCAAAGTGCTTCCTTATATTTTGTTTCTTTTATTGTATCGGGATGATATCCATGGCGTATCTCTTCGTGAAATAGTCTTCAACAAAACTTGTATCCATTCCGTTTCCGATCTTCCCGAAACGGACGAAATAATCTTCCATATACGGTCCCCACAACTGAAGTTCCTTCTGAAGGGTCTCTCTTACTTTGTCCGGGGCAAACCTTTCTCTCACCTCCTGCAAACTGCCACGAAACAGTTCCCGGAACTCATCGTTCTCCATTGCTTTGGTAAATAAAGGAAATTCTTCTGCTATATGACCATAATGGTCGTATTCTGCGGATGTTCTTTCCTCTTCATAAAGAGACGAACTGAACTCTGTGTCAAAAAGGACGAATCTCCACCGACCGTCTCCGAAGCCCTCCCCTTTCTCTCTGGTCCTCCAGATCGAGAAGTTCTTGTGCATTCCAAGGTCATAATTCCCGATATAGATCTGAGCCGCAAAGTAATCCGCCATAGACTGGATGTCGACGCAATCTTTAAACTCCTTCCAGGTCTTTTCATCTGTCAGGTCTCTGTCTTCGAACGTCAGGAGGTCTTCATAAAGAGCAAAGTCCTCCTCTTCTCCCTCGTCCAGTTCTCCTTCTTTGATGACCACAACATCGCTTACATCATAGTGCTCCTCAAAATAGGTCGTGTCATATTTTTCCTGAAGGCTGTATATGCCCCAGTATTCCCCATTGATATAGAGCAAAGCGGGTTTCGACTCCTGGACCGAGAAATCCATTCCCTTTAACATTCCCTGGATCCAGGCGTCCTTAAACTTCAGAGTTTCCGTGGTGTTTCCTCCGTTTCGCAGTGATAACCCTTTGTACTCTGAAATACCATTTTCAAACAAATCATATTCCAAGATCTTGTCTCCATATTCTTTTCGGAAATAGATATTGAAACTTTTTTGTCCGTATATCCTGGACATTCCGCCTTTTACACGGATTCCGGCATTGATCTGAAGCTCATTTTCACCGTCATAGACCTCCAGGATCACAGGCCTTTCCCAATCTCTCCCCTTCTGAGTATAGTTCCCCTCATACTGCCAGTATATCTTGTCTTCTTCAGTCTTTTTCCCGCTCTCCGTTTGTATCCACTCATCATATATTTTTCCTTTAACAAGGATACCCGTATCGTAGTCGAGAAGGTTGGCATAGTCCGTGATGAAAGAGAGGACCGTGATGCTGTCATTTCTCTCAAAACATGTTTTTGTTGCGATCTCACTTTTTGTACCATCCGCAGCGATGGCGACAGCCCTTACCGCACAGGCTCTCGGAACGTCCCCGTCATGCACGTGATAGTGACCTATAGCCATATCTGCATCCCGTTCCGTAAGCACACTTATCTTGGGAATGTCAAAGGGTCCTGTATAGAACAGGGATTTTTCAGTCGGTTCGCTCCCATCGATTGTATAGTAGATCCGAGCACCTTCTGGAACATTCAGTGAGATCTCATTTCCCTTTTGCTCGATCTCAACACATAAAGAGTTACTGTTATCTTTTATCGGCTCTTTCTGAATATCAACTGGCGAACACCCAGTGACCAATAAAAGCACAGCTAAACACAATGCTGTCGCACTAACAACTGAGATCAACTTTTGCATCATATTTCCCTATAATCTGCTCCCAAACGTATCTGTTTTTCCCTTTTGCGAACCTCCACAACGCACAAACTTTGTTTGATTTTAATATATCTAGCATTGAACGTATATTCAATAC
>JAFUBI010000094.1 GCA_017460285.1 Oscillospiraceae bacterium
TGGATACTACATAACGAATTGCCAATATTCCAAAGCGGCAGAAGTCAACGGATTTTGTCACATGGCGAGAAGGAAAGAAGAATGAACGAATGGATTGTTAGGTTCGATAAAGAACAAGGCGAGGATGTAGCGGTCGGCGAACTCATTAGGTGCAAGGACAGCAAATGGTATAAAACGAACTATTCGTGGAACGGGAAAGAGCATCGTGTCTGCGTTATCGAACCATACGAACCCGTCAGAAAAGCAGATGACTTCTGTAGCCGAGCGGAAAGGGGAGAAGAATGATCGTTAAATGCGAAGACAACAATGGACTCGGAGATTGCCCATACCGCAAATACTGCTTGCCGTCGATGAATGACCGCACAATCTCAGGGTGCAATATGCCGCTCGTGTGGGCAGGCATGATTGATAAATCGGAGGCGGTAGTAGAGCACACGGTGCGGGAAGGAAAGAAGAATGATGATTGATACGGCACAAACAATAGCGTATATATGTTTCTGCGTATCGGCATGGGCAGCGATAGTGAGTTTTATAACATGGCTCTTTTTACTAGCGCTATGAAGGAGGGGAAAGAAGAATGACACTCAACGAAGCTATCGAAGACCTGGAGACCAGGAAGAAGATGGTCCAGGCACACTGCGTCGGCTGCTGGGATGAAGCCGTCGAAATGGCGCTGCAGATCCTCAAGGACAAGCGCGACGGAGAGCTGATCCCGGTACCCTGGATCGAGCGTTACCAGCTGGGCAAGGGATACTCCCCGGGAGGAATGATCGACCGAATGGTGAAAGCATGGAGGAAAGAGAATGGAGTACAAACTTAAGACAGCGTATTACATCGCCGGGCTGAACACGATCGGCGGCATCGAGACACACCTGTACTACCTGGCGAAGCGCTATGCCGACAGAGACGTGACGATCCTGACGAAGTATCACTGCGACGAGTACCAGCTGCGCCGCATCCGCAAGTACTGGCGCGTCATAGAGCTCAAACCGCAGGACAAAGTCGAGTGCGATCTGATCTTCCTGACCTACGATCTGTCAGTGCTGAAACAGGTCAAAGCAAAGGAGATGTATTTTGTCATCCACAACGACTACGCGACCCTGATCGAGAACGGCAACATGCCGAAAGGATCTGACAAAATCATTCCCGGCGTCAGCAAGTACATTGCCGTCAGCGAGGCAGCCAGGAAGGGATACAATCCCAAAGCCAAACCGGAGACGCACTACTTCCCGATCGAGATGGACGAATTCGAGGAACCGATCCTGCTGTTCTCGGCGACCAGGTTGACGAGCGAGAAAGGACCGAAGCGGTATGAGAAGCTCGCAAAAGCTCTGGACGATGCTAAAGTAAACTACCAGTGGCACATCTACGCGAACAAGCCGGAGAGCTTCCAAAGCCCGAACGTGATCTTCATGCCGCCGCGCCTGGACATCGTCAGCAAGATGCCGCTCTATGACGGATGTGTACAGCTGTCCGACGTTGAAGGCTTCTCACTTACACTGATCGAGGCACAGACGCTCGGCATCCCGCTGATCGTCACGCCATTGCCGATGATCACCGAAGACATGAAGCTCGACGACCGGAGCGCCATCATCATCCCGTTCGACATGCAGGACATTGGCAAACAGGTCGAACAGATCCGCCATCTGAAGCAGATGAAAGCCAGGATGCCGAAGTGGTCGATGCCGAAGGACGGATGGGATGAGCTGATCCCGAACATACCGAACAAGTACGAAGGAGTGAAACCGATGAAAGTCAAAGCTACAGGGGAATGGAAGAAACGCAACATCAAGGACGCATGTCTCGGACGTATCCCGGAACCAGGAGAGATCTATGAAATCGATGCCGCACGCGCAGATATGCTGATGGGCAAGAACAAGTACAAAGCGGTCTTTGTCGAGCTTGTCGAAAAGATTAAAAATCCGCCGCTCGAGATCGCCGACGAAGTGCCGCTGGAGACACCATCAGAACCAAAACCGAAGAAGCGGACCACCCGCACCAGAAAGCCAAAGGCAGAACGGCTATGATCCTCAACCGCAGCATCGTCGGAGGACGCCTGACCAGAGATCCGGAGCTCAGGAAGACAAAGAATAACCTCAGCGTCTGCTACTTCACGATCGCCTCAGACCGCATGAAGACGAAGAACAACCCGGAACCGGGAGCGGACTTCATCTCCTGCAGCGCCTGGAGAGCTACCGCGGAATTCCTCGAACAGTATGCAGCCA
>JAFUBI010000095.1 GCA_017460285.1 Oscillospiraceae bacterium
ACAATGTTCTGAACGAACACTACGTCGTATATAATTGGGCGCTGGAAGAGGGATATGCCCTTACAGATGAACAGAAGCAGGAAGTCCTTGATCAGATCGAAGAGACGAAAAACAGTTTCGAGACGGAAGAGGAATACAACGAAGCGCTCGCCAGCAGTCACCTGACTCCCGAACTGTATGAAAAGATGCTTATGGCGGATACAGTGATCAACAATTTCTCGGATGCTATCTATGATACTTCTACCAGTAAATATGCTCCCAATGATGTGGATGTCATGACCCTCGGCGAAGAAAACGGCATCATAGCTTCCAAGCACATCCTTTTGCTTCCCGGCGATACTGCGGAAGAAGAGGAGGAGATCCTAAAGAAGATGAATGAGATCCTTGAGCGTATCAACAATGGAGAGGATTTCGATGACCTGATGAATGAATTCAGTGAGGACCCAGGACTCGCAACTTACCCGGATGGATACACCTTCATGGATGGCGAGATGGTGACGGAATTCTATGACGCCACAAAAGCGCTCGAAGTCGGCGGAGTGAGTGGAATCGTACGCTCCAGCAGCGGATACCATATCATCAAACGTGTCGACCCTGATTTTGAGGAGACCAAGGCACGTCTGATTTCTTTGGCGGTCGACGCGGATCTGGAAGAGAGATTGGCAAACGCAAAGGTCAAACTCGGAAAAGGTTATGACAAGATCCAATTCTCGGATTTCAACATCCTTCCTGAAACTACCGACTCAGAAGAAGCAGCATAAAAATCGGAAAGCGCCGCCTTTACCGCAGCGCTTTCTCTTATTTGGAGGTGCAAGATGCAACGTTATCCCTTCCCGAAAACAGAATTACATTGCCATCTGGATGGAGCCATCCTCCCTCAGACGTTGTTTGAATTGGCAACAGAGAGAGGTCTTCCGCTTCCCGGAAACGCGAAGAACCCTGAAGAACTGACTCCGTTCGTTGTCTATGGACCAGACTGCGTCAGTGTTAACACGTATCTCGAGAGATTCGAACTCCCGACCCAGATCCTCCAGGACAAGGAGGCACTGGAGAGATGCGCTTATGAACTGGTCGTGCGTCTTCATGATTTGGGGCATATATACACCGATATCCGTTTTGCTCCTCAGCTTCATACGAGAAGAGGAATGACACAAAGAGAAGCCATTGAGGCGGTTCGTGCCGGTATTGACAGAGGGCTCGAAGAGACATCCCATGAGATTGTGATAGGGCTGATCGTATGCTGCATGTGTGTAGGCACTGCCGATCTCAATCACGAAGCAAATCTTGAGACTGCAAGATTGGCTGTAGAGTATCACGATAAAAGTGTCGTTCAGGCGATGGATCTCGCTGGAGCAGAGGGTTTCTGCCATTTGACAGACTTTGCGGATCTATTTGAGATCGCGAATAAAGGCGGATGCCCGATCACTTGCCATGCGGGAGACAGCCAGGAACCTGTCGAGATCCGAACAGCGATAGAGGTTTTCGGATCCAAGAGAATCGGACATGGGCACCACATTATCAATGATCCGCAACTGATCGAAGAAGCAAAAGAGAGAGGCGTTACTCTGGAGATCTGCCCGACAAGCAATGTTCAGTGCCTGACACAACCATCTTACGAGGCACATCCGATCAAACGCCTGTTTGATATGGGACTGCATGTCACAGTGAACACGGATAACCCTGTCATTGCTGGAGTTACGGTTGAGGATGAATATGATCACCTGAAAGAGAGTCTGGGCTTTACTGATAAGGAACTCGTCAGGATGAATCTTTACGCGATCGACGTGGCTTTCTGCAGCGAAGAGGAAAAGGCTCGTTTAAGAGAAAAGTTTGTCCCGTATTTGTAATTGGAAAACAATAAAAACACCCATGAGGTCCAGAAAAAGATCTCATGGGTGTTTTGTGTGTTTTGTTATACTTCGATTTTTGAAAAGACAGAGTCGATGCCTTCTGTGACTACCAGTTGAGCGGTACGGTCCGCTTCGGTCGGGGAAAGATTCACGATAGCCAGTTTGGCGTCCCGCCTCATGTACTGAATCAGACCTGCGGCTGGCCATACGGAAAGGGATGTGCCTCCCACGATCAGCAGATCACACTGCCCGATCGCGTGAACGGACTTGGATATGACTTTTTCATCTAATCCCTCACCGTAAAGGACGACATCCGGTTTAATGATGCCTCCGCATTTCTCGCATTTCGGGATCCCTGTGCTGTTTAGGATCGTGTCCAAGGGATAAAAAGCATCACAATGAATACAGTAGTTGCGCAAAACGCTTCCATGCAATTCAAGAACGTTCTTGCTTCCTGCTGCCTGATGAAGCCCGTCAATGTTCTGTGTCACCACTGCTTTCAGTTTTCCGGCTTTCTCCAGTTGTGCAAGTTTTAAATGCGCAGGATTTGGTTTGGCATTGGGATAAAGCATCGCTTCCCGATAAAAGTCGTAGAATTCTTCTGTGTGGGAGAAAAAGAAATCATGGGAAAGCATCACTTCAGCAGGGTAGCGGTAGTGTTTTTTATAGAGTCCGTTATCGCTGCGGAAATCCGGAATACCTGAGGGCACGCTGACGCCTGCCCCACCAAAGAAAACGATGTTGGAAGATCTTGACACCAGTTCGTTCAGTTGCTCTGCGGTTCCTCGGTTCATTTTTCACTCCTCATATTTAGTGAAGGTTACATCATAGTACTCACTGAGGTTCTCGTTATAGTACTCTCTCAAAATGAGCGTATCTTCAGTAAGCTCGCGGATATATCTTCTGTAGACATATTCCTGTCCGTCTTCACCGGTGTAGTAAACACGGATAGATGCAGTATCC
>JAFUBI010000096.1 GCA_017460285.1 Oscillospiraceae bacterium
AGTCTTGCTGTTACGATTGGCGGCAAGAGTATTATGGATCTCTGTGAGATGCCTTTAGAGGAGTTGAGGAATTATTTTGATGAATTATCTCTTACTTCTCGCGAAAAGCTTATCTCCGAGAATATCATTAAAGAAATTAAACAAAGAGTCAGTTTCTTGATAGATGTTGGTCTTTCTTATTTGGATTTAGCAAGGGCTAGCATGACTTTGTCTGGAGGGGAAAGCCAAAGGATTAGGTTAGCGACACAAATAGGTTCTTCATTAATGGGAGTTCTATATATATTAGATGAACCCTCAATAGGACTCCATCAAAGAGACAACGCTAAGTTAATTAATACTCTTAAGAGAATTCGAGATATTGGGAATTCAGTCATTGTTGTAGAACATGATGAGGAGACAATCCTGAATGCGGACTATGTAGTCGATATTGGTCCCAAAGCAGGTATACATGGAGGGGAGATCCTTTACCAAGGTGATGTTGAAGGATTGCTGAAATGCGAAGCCTCTATTACTGGTCAATATTTATCGGGAAAGAAGCATATAGAAGTTCCTATGCATAGAAGAAATGGCAATGGTAAGTTGTTGACCTTTACAGGATGCAAACAACACAACCTGAGGAATATTGATGTATCATTTCCTCTTGGAAAGCTGATTGCTGTTACTGGTGTTTCTGGCTCTGGGAAGTCTTCACTACTGAACGATATCGTTTACAAGAAACTAAATGTTGAACTGAATAGAGCACATGAGCTTCCCGGATCATTTGCAGAAGTAATCGGATTGGAAAACTTGGATAAATGCATTGGAATTGATCAATCGCCCATTGGAAGAACGCCTCGATCAAATCCCGCAACATATATTGGGTTGTTTAACTTGATAAGGGACGTATTTGCTAGCACTACAGATGCAAAATTGAAAGGATATAATGCTGGAAGGTTTTCTTTCAATGTAAAGGGCGGTAGATGTGAGGCTTGTGAGGGAGATGGTCTTGTTAAGATTGAGATGCACTTCCTTCCCGATGTATTTGTTCCCTGTGAGGTTTGCAAAGGAAAACGGTATAACAGAGAGACTTTGGATGTCAAATACAAAGGAAAAAGCATTTACGACGTGTTAGAGATGACCGTGGATGATGCATTGGTATTCTTCTCCAATCACCCTAAGATCATGCGTAAATTGCAGACATTGAGTGATGTAGGACTTGGATATATTAAACTAGGTCAATCTTCTACAACTTTATCTGGTGGTGAGGCACAACGAGTCAAACTTGCTAATGAACTATCGAGGGTAAGTACGGGGAAGACTATATACATTCTTGATGAACCTACTACGGGTCTTCATACGGACGACGTAAAGAAACTTTTAGAGGTCTTAAATCGTCTTGTAGATATGGGAAATACGGTTATAGTAATTGAACATAACCTCGACGTCATCAAAACGGCAGACTGGATTATCGATTTGGGACCTGAAGGTGGAAGTGGCGGTGGTAATGTGATCGCAATTGGTACACCGGAAGATGTTGCAAAGAATGATGCTTCATATACTGGCTATTATTTAAGAAAGGTATTGTCAATTTGAGCGAAGTAATAGAACAATTAAAGGTTGAAATGAATTCGTGGTTTGGACATAGACCGAGATTGTTCATCCGCACATATGGCTGTCAGCAGAATGTTGCAGATAGCGAATGTATTCGAGGACTTCTGGAGTACTGCGGGTGTGAATCTGTTCAATCCGAACAGGATGCTGACTTAATCCTTTTCAATACTTGTGCTGTCAGAGGACATGCTGAGGACAGGGTAATCGGCAACATTGGTAACCTTAAAGCAATCAAATCTGAAAAGCCGAAAACGATCATTGCTGTTGGAGGATGTATGGTTCATCAGGAACAGGTCGCTAAGGACGTTTTTGATCATTTTCGTTATGTGGATATCATTTTCAACACAAACAATCTCGAAGAGATACCGAGTACGATCCTCCAGAGGATCCAGTCTAAAAAGCGTGTATTCAAGCCTGTATGCTCTGAATATACGTTGAATGAAAAGGTTCCTGTCTCCAGAGATAATCAAGCCTGCAGAGCCTTTTTACCTATTATGTATGGTTGTGACAACTTCTGCAGTTACTGCATTGTACCGTATGTTCGCGGGAGGGAGCGAAGCAGAAAACCTGAAGTTATCATAAATGAATTCCGTTCTTGTGTTGAGGATTCTTTTAAGGATATCATGCTGTTGGGGCAAAACGTTAACTCCTATGGAAAAGGATTGAAATGCGAGACTGGCTTTCCTGAGTTGCTTGAACAATTAAATGATGTACCTGGAGACTTTTGGATAAGATTTATGTCTAGCAATCCAAACGATGCGACTTTACAACTATTTGATACGATCGCAAAATGCTCTAAAGTAGCAAGACATATGCATTTAGCAGTTCAGTCCGGAAGCAATCGCATCTTGAAACTAATGAACAGACATTATACCGTGGAGGAGTATCTTTCTATTCTGGATTATGCTCATGCCGTGGTACCTGATTTTTATTTCACCTCCGATATCATTGTTGGATTCCCGGGAGAGACGGAACAGGACTTTGAAGCTACGGTAGAATTGATCAAACGTGCTAAGTTTTATTCTATTTTCAGTTTTATTTATTCAAAACGTGCAGGTACGAGGGCAGCTGAAATGCCTGACGATACTCCGCATAAACTGAAAGCGGATCGATTGAATTATTTGAACGAGATTCAAAGACAAATAACTGAAGAACTTGAATTAAAACTGATTGGAACAAGACAGAAAGCGCTATGTTTGGGCGAGATGCCTGATGGTAGATATGAATACAGGATCTCTAACAATGCTGAGGTTACTGTGGATATGAAGGGAACAAAGAACGAGTTCTACACAATAGAGATTAACGATTACAAAAACCGAAGATTATATGGTAAAGGAGTAAAATAATATGTTTGATGATAACAGAATTATTGCTATGGCACGTTCACTCGGATTAGCTTTACAGCAGGAAGAGGTCTTCAAAGAGTATTTTGAGGCAAAACAGAAAAATGATGATGATGCTCTTCTTCAGAATATGATAGATGATTTTAATGAACTCCAAAGAAAACTTGATCTTGCTTTTGCAAAGGATGAAAAAGACACAGAGGAGATTGAGGTATTATCGAACGATATGAATCGTTTATACCAGGCAATCATGGAAAATGAGAATATGGTCAACTATAACGATAAAAGAGAACCATATGATGTGTTTACAAAATATATCAACAGAATCTTGCTTGTTGCTATGAACGGTGGAGATCCCTTTGGTGTAAAAGAAAGCGATTGCACTGGAAATTGCTCAACATGCGGCGGATGTGGCTAAGTCATTCGAATAATAACTTTTAGAAAAGAAGGCACTTCTACATGGCTATTCCTTTTAATAATCCACAATTATCACCTATGATGCGTCAGTATTTGGAAGTCAAGCAACGACACATGGACAAATTGCTCATGTATCGTTTGGGCGACTTTTATGAACTATTTTTTGACGATGCAGTGACTGCTTCTCGAGAACTCGAACTGACTTTGACGGGAAGGGACTGTGGATTGGAAGAAAGAGCTCCTATGTGTGGTGTTCCTTATCATGCTGTAGACAGTTATATTTCCAGGTTAGTTGAGAAAGGCTATAAAGTCGTGATCTGTGAACAAATGGAAGATCCGGCATTAGCAAAAGGTCTTGTTAAAAGGGATATTGTTAGGATTATTACACCTGGGACTTTGACTGATACAGATTTTCTCGAAGAAACGAAAAACAATTATCTTTGTTCCTGCTATGCTTCAGCAGATGGAAAAGATATCGGCCTTGCATTTGTTGATATAACTACAGGCAATTTGATTGTTTCGGAAGTTCAATCCATCGATTCTGTTATCAATGAGTTGTCAAGATTTGAACCTAAGGAATTTCTTATTAATGACAAGTTGGAAGGTTCTTCTGAAATATCTTCTTACCTTGAAAACAATACAAAATCTTTTCAGGTCCTTGCGGATACTTATTTTGTAGCGTCAAATGGAAAGGCTAAGCTTTCTGCTCTTTTTCAAACAAAACAGTTAAATGTTTTGAAAAAGATGGAAGGGGTTAGTTATTTATCAGCAGTTTGTGCTCTTCTTTTGTATTTGGATGAGACTCAGTTCTCGGGTGTTGCACGTATTTGCTCTATCGATTGTTATAGGACTCAGGACTATATGCTGCTTCCTCATAGTTGCAAACGTAATCTTGAATTGACACAAACTATGAGAGCCGGTGAAAAGAAGGGAAGTCTTATTTGGGCAATTGATAGAACAACTACATCAATGGGGCACAGGCTTTTGCGCTCTTTTCTTGAGAAACCTTTGATAAATCCAAAGCAAATCAACGCAAGGTTGGACGCAGTTGAGGAGTTTTACTCAAATTCGGTGTTGTCCGGTCAGATTATGGACTCATTAAAAGGGGTTTATGACATTGAGCGTATTATGACTAGGATCGTATACGGAAAATGTGTGCCTCGTGATCTGGTCAGTTTTTCGCAAAGCGCTGTTAGGATTAAAGAGATAAAGAATATTTCATCTTCTTTTCATTCGGCATTGTTGAAGAAAATCGCAGAAGAGATCGACTCTTTTGATGACATACGTTCCAAGATACAATCTACGATTGTGGATAATCCTCCAGCGTTATTGAAGGATGGGGGATATATTCGACAAGGTTTTAATCTTGAGATTGATGAGCTAAGAGAACTATTATTCAACACGAAACAATATTTAGCGAAACTCTAACA
>JAFUBI010000097.1 GCA_017460285.1 Oscillospiraceae bacterium
GTATAGTTGTGGCTTTAGTTCAGGGAAGACCTTTTCACTTTTACTTAACCGTGATGGATGAACCAGCAAGCGGGAGCAAGGTGTGTCTCCAGATCAATAATGATAAGTTGTTTGTGTTTTCCAAGGACTCAGGTGAAAGGATCCTTTTTTAAGATTCTTTTAAGGTTTAACACTTTACCTTGACAGCAGGGGAAAACAGAGGTATCATGTAGACAAGATAAAGGGGAGTAGCAGAACACCGAAAGGTGGTCTTGAAA
Organism: Oscillospiraceae bacterium; assembly: GCA_017460285.1. Lineage (GTDB taxonomy): Bacteria > Bacillota > Clostridia > Oscillospirales > Ruminococcaceae > RUG11783. Next base: position 258 of record JAFUBI010000097.1, read on the forward strand.
CCGTCATACCGAAGTGATGAACTTCCGTATCAAGTGAGACTGCAAGACTTTTATCGTGATCATGGATCACGGTAGAGGTCTTTTTTGATAGCCTCAGATACCGTGATCAAGAGAAAAGAGAGGTATGAGAAATGTACAACAGAGAAAAAGAGATCTACGAGGCGATCAATGCGGGAGAAAGGGCTTTGGATAGCCTTTATCTTGCGAACCGAAAATTAGATAACGCTTCAGATTGGGGACTTTTGGATCTATTTGGTGGCAGATGGATATCTGGTCTTATGAAGCATTCTAATCTGAACGATGCTTCAATCTATCTTCGTCAAGCGCAAAGGGAAGTAGAAACTTTTCGGAATGAATTAGGTGACATTCGCGATATTCCAAATCTAAACGATGAAATAGGAGACTTCCTCACATTTGCCGACTTTTTCTGGGACGGTCCATTGGCGGACCTACTTATCCAATCCCGAATTCGTGAAAGCAAAAGAAAAGTATACGATTCGATCCAAAAGATAGAAGTTATCGTTCGAGAGTTAAAAAGGTATCAATAATAGGAGGGAATAAACAATGGAGAAGAGATTTAGAACAGAGTTGGTGGAGAGCGGTTTTGCGAAAAATATCTCCATCATTCATGACACAGAGACTGGTATCGATTATTTAATGGTTAGAGAAGGATATGGATTAGGATTGACTCCGCTACTAGGTAGTGATGGAAAACCTGTTGTTAGAAAGACGGAGACTGATTCTGAGAATTAAAGGAGGTATTGAACAATGATGATGTTTGTGTTCTTTGTTGTATTAGGAATGATCTTTGAAGGATTTCGCTTAGTCGTACGTATTGCCGGAAAACTGGCAGGAGCTCTATTTGGGCTTGCAGTATTCTTTGCAGCAATTGCAATTGCGGGGAGCATCGTTGGCTTTATTTGGCGGATCCTGCCTGGCGCTGTGTTGGTACTTCTCCTTCTGAGTCTTATAACCTATGCATGACGTTTTATAATTCTTGTTCAAAGGCAGTCTGTTCTGTTCAGACTGCTTTTGTAGTATCATTTGTCTTAGAGTGACACTAGGGAGGAAAAAAGTTGCCAATGAATACGGTTTTAGCCAAACAACTTGCTTTGGATTATTGCTGCACTCCAGAAGAGGTAATGGACAACGCAAACCATTTTGCGATTTACAGGCCATTGGAAGGCAGACGAGTTTACCAAGAGGAAAAGAACTGTATTTTCAAGGCTTCTGTTGTTCATGGGAAGATACTCATTGCGGGTGAAAAAAATATAATTGAATGGTGTAAAGAAAGGTATTCATCAGATGCAGGAGATTGGTTTTTTGAGTTTGACAATTTAAAACGTATAGAGGCTAAACTGAATGAAAATGGATATAGAATAAAAATGGTGCACCCATTTTATATATCTGATGTCATTTCTTCAGTTCCAGATCGCTCTGCGGACCTTCAGTGGTATGAACAGGATGAGATCCAGCGTTTCCGAGGAGATAAAAGATGGGGAGAAGCATTCTCGTTTTCTGAAAGTGCTCCAGATGTGTTAGGCATCTCAGCGTCTGTAGATGGAAATATAGTTGCGATGGCTGGTGCTAGTAGAGACAGTGACAGCATGTGGCAAATAGGAATA
>JAFUBI010000098.1 GCA_017460285.1 Oscillospiraceae bacterium
GAATGAATGATCTGTTTAGACACATTTTATACAAAAAACGATATGTGTTGTATCGATTATTTGCAAAATCCTAAAAGAAATCTCTCTTTTTAGAGCGATGCTTTTCATCTATAATGAATCCATACTATACTGTTCTCTTTTCGAGGTGAACGATGAGACAATTGGAAAACAAATTCCTCACTTTTGTTGAAAAGCACATCCTGTGGTTTGCAGGCGCTCTTCTCCTATATCTTTCCTTCTACACCAGGAAGAACGTACTCTACTTTCTCAGCGGTGATATGAAAGCATATCTTATTTCCTGGTACTATCAGATACTGGATCACCACGGATTTCCTTCCCTCGCATACAGGATCGGAAACTACAACATTCCCTATCACTTCCTGATGTGTGTGGTCGCACAGTTTAAAGGAGAAGCGGTATACCTCATCAAATACCTTTCTATCTTCTTTGATTATGTACTCGCTATAGCCTCTGCCCTGCTTGTCCGGGAAGCCGTTCCGGCTCATCGCAGAGACCGCGATCTCATAACTTTTTCGGCTTTCTTCATCGTTCTTGCTCTCCCCACCGTTTTTTTGAACTCTGCAGTTTGGGGACAGTGCGACGCCATCTTCACTTCTTTTCTTGTTTTCAGCATTTGGGCATTTCTAAAAGACAAACCCACCCTTGGAATGATCTTCTACGGTCTGTCCCTTTGCTTCAAACTTCAAGCGATACTAGTTCTTCCCGCTGTGCTTCTCTACTACTTCTGCAGCCGCAAGTTTTCTTTGCTCCATTTTCTGTGGATCCCTGTGATGATGGCTGTGACTTCCCTTCCCGGAGTGTATTACGGAAGAAGCATCTTTGATTTCCTTGATATCTACAAAGAACAGGCAGAGATGTATCCCTACCTGACTATGGATTATCCCAACATTTATTATTTCGTTCCAAATGATTACAGACTCTTCTCATACTCCGGTATCCGGCTGACAATGGTCGTGTTGCTGCTAGGATACATAGCAATCATCTGGTATCAGCAAAAAAAAGCCTATGGTTTTCAGGACTACTTCCGGTTCGTGATCTGGACCAGTTTTTCCTGCATCATGTTCCTTCCTTCGATGCACGACCGTTACGGATTTCCTACTGAGATCTTCCTTGTTCTCTACGCTCTGATCTATAGGGAGTATGTATTCGAAGCAGTTGCTGCTATTGCGATCGCCCTCCTTTCCTATGTTCCGTTCCTTTTGGATTTCACGCCTATTCCTATGACTTATGTAGCTGTCGCAAACATCGTCCTATATTGCATCGTCACCTATAAAGTGTGGAACGGTTCAATCGCTCCAAGGCTGAAAATAAAATAAAATTTCCAAATACAGTAAAATGGTTGCAGGAACGCCGTCTTGCAACCATTTCTTTATATAGTGTTTCTTATTTGTTCAGAGCCTCTAAGGTATCCTGATATTCCTTCTGCGTATCTATCGTTTGAGAAATGATCAGGAGCCCAACAGCGACCAAAGCAGGTATCCAGCCCAGCAATGCTGAGATGGTATTCTGGGTAGCAACATTCTGCAGTTTTCCCTCATCCGCCAAAGCAGCGTTGAAACCCGCTGTTGCTAATGCAACTAAGAACAGTTTGTCCACTGCCGCTTCCGCGACCTTAGATGCAAGTGTATCTCCGGTAGACACCATGGTATCCAGCCTTCTGCCATTCTGGAGTTCTACAATATCCGTAATGTTGTTCCGGTTCGTGTTGAAAAGGATGAAGGTCATCGTAAGACCGATGCCGGCTCCCACAGCATTCACGTAAGCAAAAAGCGATTTTGTTGGCTGAAGAATGAACGGGATCTTGCTGATGATCTGTACGATAGCCGCCAAAGCCATCGTTTTCTTTCTTCCAAGCAAACTGTCGATCTTAGGCGTAAGGACAGAGAAAAGGATGGAGGCAACCAAATAGGCAGCCATGATAGGTGTAGCTAACGAACTGTTATTGAGAACATAAGCACAGTAATATGTGATGGCTGATGTCATCAAGGTGGTGCTCACCCCGTAAAACATGACATAAAACATGTTTTTGACCCAGGATTTGCATTTGAAAAGCATACGGTATGTGTCTATGATACCGATGTTTTCTTCATCCTCACTTACCTGTTTGATTCTCTCCTTTGTTGTAAAGTAGTGCAACAGGCAGCCACAGATGATGAGCACGCCCATGAAACATGCGCCTTTAAAGATCGCCGCTGAATCTGAGGAGTTGATGACCTTATGGTCTTTCAGACCGCCGAACATCTTCACGATCATCGGAACCGCAACCGCCCCAATGCCGGAACCTAAACAAGCGCCAAGGGAACGGAACGCGTTGATCGACTTTCTGTCTCCATCGTCCCCGGATGCAAGAGCTCCCATTCCGTTATACGGGATGCCCCGGAAGGTATTTGCGATCTCATAGAGAAAAAACACCACCAAGCCAAGGATAATATCCCACTTCTCACTGACACCAAAATCTGTGAAAAGCGAAATCATTCCCAAGGCATACGGAACAGCGACCCATAACAGCCAAGGTCTCACTTTCTCCCCGGATCTAAAATGGATGTTGTTTGCCCACACGCCCAAAAGAGGATCGTTGACAACGTCCCAGATCGTGCCGATCAGCGCCATATTGGATGCCGCGATCGGATCTATGAGCAGTACACTGGTCAAAAAATACTTGTAATATGTGCTTTTAAAATTGAACACGATATTTGTTGATGTGGAAAAACCCATAAACCCCAGTTTTTCCGCTAACCCAACAACACTTTTCTTCTTTTCTTTACTCATCATCGGGTATCTCCTATAAATTTGAAAAATATTTTACTCCGTTAAGAGACAAAAAGAAATTACATTTTGCGTTTTAGCGATACAAAGCGCAAA
>JAFUBI010000099.1 GCA_017460285.1 Oscillospiraceae bacterium
ACTGTCGTGTTCTCCATCGACATCCGCTCCGTCAACACCAGAGCCACACTCTTTTCTGCTTTCTGATGCAGGTCTGAGTTAGATGACAACTGATAGCTTCCCTCCAGCGCCGGCTGTAGCCCTGCGAGGGTGCGCAACAACGTGGACTTGCCGCATCCATTCGGGCCCAGCATACACACCATCTCGCCCTCATAGAGCGAGAAAGTGAGATCGGCTTGCACTATCTTCTGACGGCTGACAGCTGATGGTTTTCGACCTCTGTCAACATAGCCGATGGTCAGTTTATTCGTAGAAATAGAGACGTTGGACACGGCGGCTGACAGAAGTTAAAATTTCGTAGGTAATTGTTCCTAATTTATCGGCGAGTTCCTGCAGCGTCACGTGCTCGCCGAAGACCTCCACCGGATCTCCGGGACGTGCATCTGTTCCGGTTACATCGATCATAGCTTGGTCCATGCAGACGTTGCCGACTACCGGACAGCGTTTGCCGCGCAGCCACACTTCGCCGCCATAATTGGAGAAGCGCCGGTCGAAACCATCGGCGTAACCGATTGGGATCACAGCGATCGTGCGGTCTTCCTCCAGCTTGGTGTGACGTCCGTAACCGATCGTCTCGCCCGCCTTGACCGTCTTGACGGACAGGATGGTCGTCTCCAGCGAACACACATTGCGCAGCTTCGCTCCGGCGAACGAGAAACCGTACAGACCGATTCCCAAACGGCACATATCGAACTGGTAGTCCGTGAAGCGTTCTATACCGGCGGAGTTGAGGATATGTTTTAAAATAGGGAACCCCTCCCCACCCCTCCCCTCAAGGGAGGGTGCATGTATCAGCGTCTCGGCACAGTCGTCGAAATAGCGTATCTGGTCCATCGTGAACGCGTCAAACTGCGCTTCGTCGCTACCTGCCAGATGCGAGAAGACGGACGCCACGCGCACAGCCTTGTGTGCCTTCAATTTCTCCAGCAGCCAAGGAATATCCTCTTTGTAGAAACCCAACCGGTGCATGCCGGAGTCGATCTTGATATGAATCGGCACATGCTCCAGCCCTTTTGCCTCCGCTGCTGCGATTACGGTCTTCAGCGACTGATGGCTATAGACGTTCGGCTCCAAGTTATTCTCCAGAATCAAGTCCATCGCAGCTACTTCGGGATCCATAATAATGATCGGCAGCGTGATTCCTGCCTTGCGCAACTCTACCCCTTCGTCTGCCACAGCGACCGCCAAGTAATCCACCATTCCGCTTGCTTGGAGCGCTTTGGACACTTCGACGCTTCCTGCTCCGTACGCGAACGCTTTTACCATGCATGTCAGCTTCGTCTCCGGCTTCAGCAACCCGCGGAAATAGCGCACATTCTCCACCAGCGCAGAGAGGTTCACTTTGAGCACCGTCTCGTGCGTCTGGTGCAGGATACGCGAAGCGATCAACTCCTCGTCGTAACCCAATGCCCGCATCACAGCCGCGCACGTCCGCACGTTCTGGTGCGTCGGATCTTCGATGATCTGCTCCGAGTGAACAAACAGTTTCATCTTCTCCGCTCGTTTCTGTTCCAGCGAGACGAAGTTCTCGTCATGTTCGTGCCCGATGTACGTGATTACGCCTATGGTCGGACGAATGATCGGTTC
>JAFUBI010000100.1 GCA_017460285.1 Oscillospiraceae bacterium
TAAGGATGATCCAAAATAGATTCAGCATTCTTCCGGAGGAATCCATGGCCTTTGGGGATCTCATGAACGACTATGAGATGCTGAAAGAGTGTGAATACAGTTTTGCAATGGAGAACGCCTGCGAGGGGATCTATAAGGTCGCGAGATATACCACAGCGTCAAACGATGAGGATGGAGTCATGAAGATACTTCGCAATATTGAACAATACGGTTGAAAAGGAGTAAGTCAGATGAGTATTCCTATGGAAGAAACGAAAAAACTGGGCTTTGGTCTTATGAGACTTCCCAGAAAAGGGATCCGCACTGACGTGGAGCAGACCAAGAAAATGGTGGATCTTTTCATGGAAGCCGGTTTCACCTATTTCGATACCGCGTATGTCTATCCAGGTTCGGAGGATACGATCAAGAAGGCGTTGGTGGACCGCTATCCCAGGGAGAGTTACACTCTTGCCACAAAACTCTATGCTGCCATGGTTCCCAGTGAGAAACTGGCGAAAAATGAGTTCGAAGTGAGCCTCAAGCGCACAGGTGCAGGCTATTTCGACTATTATCTCCTGCATTCCCTCATGAGCAACAACTACCAGACCTATGAGAAGTACAAGATCTGGGATTTCGTGAAACAGAAGAAGGAAGAGGGAAAGATCAAGCACATCGGGTTTTCATTCCATTCTGGACCGGAGCTCCTGGATCAGATCCTCACAGAGCATCCGGAGACGGAGTTCGTCCAGTTACAGATCAACTATGCAGACTGGGAGAAACCTTCTGTTCAGTCTCGTGCAAACTATGAAGTGGCAAGGAAACACGGAAAGTGGATCACAGGTATGGAACCGGTCAAGGGAGGAAACCTGGCGAATCCTCCTCAGGGGGTCAAAGATCTGTTCAACTCTTATGCACCGGATATGTCCTATGCCTCTTGGGCGATCCGCTTCGTGGCTTCTTTGGACGGCATCCTTACAGTGCTGTCTGGGATGTCCAACGTAGCACAGATGGAGGACAATCTCTCCTACATGAAGGACTTTAAACCTCTCAACAGCGAGGAGAGGGAGATCATACGCCAGGCGCAGAGGATCCTGGGAGATTCCTCCACGATCCCGTGCACCAGCTGTCATTACTGTACGAAGGGGTGTCCGATGCAGATCCCGATCCCGAAGATCTTTGCAGCACAGAACGATCTTCTTGGAAACGGACAGAAAGAACAGGCAAAAGATGCCTATCGGAAACTTGCTGAACAGGAATCCTGTGCCACAGACTGTATCCAGTGCGGTCAGTGCGAGAGCGTATGTCCGCAGCACATCGAGATCATCGAGAAACTGAAAGAATGCGCAGCATCTCTTAGCTGACACGATAATCTGAGAGAAAAGTTCGCAAAGGACGGATCAGAAACACGTAATCTGTACAGAGCCCAAATAAGAGGGGAACGTATACAGCACGGAAAGACCATACAGTTTAAGGAACTGTCCGAAAATGCCGTACACTCCCAGAGAATATCGGAGAAAAACGGAATGACTGTGACAGCGGTGTGATTTGATCCGTACTTGTCCTGAAAGAACACAGGATGTTTAGATAGAATAGAGGAAAACAGATGATATCGGAATACACATATGCTACCGGAAGACTTGGAAATAAAGCCTTCTTCGGCACAGTAAAAGAACTGGCAGAGTATGCTTATCAGGAGGAAGTGATCTTCTCCAGATACCTAGAGAGCATTCCGGCAGATCTGTATTGGGTGTACCGCTCTCTGGATTGTTTTGGAACCAACAGTTACGGACGAAGAAATACCTGCTTCTGGGTGTTTTGGGGAGAACCCCTCAGCACGAAAGAGGATGCTCTTGCTCTGTTCGAGAAGACCGGATTGAGAACCCTTATCGACGCACTGCGCGGCAGTGTCGTTATTCTCTCTCCTGTGAAAGAGGAATGGACCCAGGAGGACGCAGACAACCTTACACGTTTGCAGAGGATCGCTCTGGATTGTATGCTGGATTACTTCGGCTCCTTCGGAACGAATTATTTCATCGGTATCGACAGCGGTGCGGACTTCATTCATGACTATGTTACCAGTTCACCAGAGATCTCCTGTACGGTGGCAGGTGCCATCGCCATCGGGGGAGCGACCCATCCGGAAAAGGCAAATCTCGCGTCGGCGGATTTCATTCTTCAGAGTCATGCTTTTCCAGCCTATCTATTCGATTCCAACGATGATATTGTAAATAGATATCTCCACCTTCAGGGAATGGAAAACTCCGTGAAGGAAGAGACAGAGGAGATCTCAGTCTATACATCTAAAGTTCAACCACTACTTCAAGTCATGGTGGATCGCAGCAAAGAGGGAGATGCCGCCTCACGTATCCGGAATGGATATGAAAAGTTGCTCTGTAAGAGGATGTGTATCCCTGTGGGACCGGGAAGAAACTCCCTTATGGATTCCACCTACTGGGCTCTCGGAAGAAAGTATTCTTCAGACGAATTGGGACTGGTGGAAAAACATCATGAGAATGGTGAGATCCTTTCCGGAACACAGATCCGGAGATGGTATATCTGGATCCCCAAGGAAGCATTTTTAAAAACAGAAAAGAAGATCCCGCTCATTCTGCTGCTTCATGGTCACTGCGACGATCCCAGATCTCTGGCGGAACAGTGCGGTTTTCTGGAACTTGCCGGAAAGGAGAGAATCGTTGTCTGCGCGCCGGAACATCAATACATCACGGATCTGTCGTTGGACGATTTGAATAAGGACAGCAACAAAGCCCATCAGTTGGGCAGATTTGTAGATCATATGTTCTCTGAATGCCCCATGCTGGATCCGGAGAGGGTCTATGTTACAGGGTTCTCCAGAGGGGGACTCAACACCTGTATGCTCTCCTTCTTTGAGACACAGCGCTTTGCTGCGGCAGCGCCGCTTTCAGGGCTCGGTCTATTCGGCGTAGGAGAGAGTTCCGGAGAAACGGTATCGGTGGATAACTGGGTATCTGTGATGAAAAAAGAAGGAAAAGAACTTGAACTGGGTCTGCCAGCATATATCCTGGTATGTGGAAGAGACAGTGTCTTCTCAGACCGGTACGGGCTCAGAGCCCATCTCAAACTGGAGAGTCTGGGAGGAAGGTACGGCGGCGGAGCAGCGGACGCTCTCAACATCTATCGGATCCTCAATGGACTCTCGCAGATCTCAGCGGAAGACTACGATTTCTCCAGGTATCCCTTCTGGGGGTTCCCCATGGAGGAAAGCCCGGCAACGCAGACGCCGGATCTGCTCATTCGAAACGGACAGATCTGTGGAAAAGGCGGTCATCCGGTGCTCCATTTCGCGGTACCGGAAGGGCTGGACCATTCCCTGTATTTTGCATACGCAGAGGAGATGTGGAACTTTTGCAAGCACTGCAGAAGGGATCAAGAGAGCAAAGAGATCGTTTGGAAAGATTGAGAGATAGGGTATCATTTATGATTGGTTTAGGTACATTGATCAACACTGCTGCGATCATTGGTGGCGGAGTCGTTGGAATCTTGTTCAAAAACGCGATAGGAGAGAAGCAGCAGGATTCCCTGAATACAGCCTGCGGCATCAGCACACTGTTTCTGGGGATCTCCGGGGCGATGCAGGGCATGCTCCAGATCGAAGAAGGGAGACTTGTCGGGATCAATTCCATGCTGGTCGTCCTCAGCCTGGCTCTCGGTGCCGTGATCGGAGAGTGGCTGGATCTGGACAGCGCATTTGAGAGATTCGGGGAGTGGCTCAAGGTCAAGACCAGAAACTCGAAAGATCCGGATTTCGTCAATGGGTTCGTCACCGCTTCTCTCACGGTATGCATTGGAGCAATGGCGATCATCGGATCCATTCGGGATGGCTTAGTGGGAGATCATTCCATTCTGGCAGTGAAATCTGTGTTGGACTTCATCATTATCGCAGTCATGTCCTGTTCCATGGGAAAGGGATGCGCTTTTTCTGCGATACCGGTCTTTCTTTTGGAGGGCTCCATGACGCTGCTGGCATCTCTGCTTGCGCCTCTCATGACGGATCTGGCTATGGCAAATCTGTCCCTGGTGGGATCGGTGCTCATCTTTTGTGTTGGTCTGAATCTTTTGTGGGGAAAGAGAGTCCGGGTAGCGAACTTCCTGCCTGCTTTGGTGCTGGCGGCAGTTGCTGCTTTTCTGCCGTTCTCACTCTCCTGAATCTTCTTGAGAATTGTGAGCGATTTACCCCATAGGTATTTTTAACGAGTATAATAGAGACATCATAATGTACGTAGGAAATGTAAATGGGTTGGA
>JAFUBI010000101.1 GCA_017460285.1 Oscillospiraceae bacterium
GTTGCAGCTGCGGAGACGCCGAACTCTTCTTCAATTGCTTTAACGAGCTGTGAAAGCTCCATAACGGTCATACCTTTGATCTCTTCGATCATCTTTGCGATATCAGCCATAGTAGTAATCCTTTCTGAATTTCAAATGAAATGATAATTGTAATTGATTGAAATCAAGCAGATTCCTTCTGCTCGCGCACTGCGTCCAAGCCGCGTGCAAGGGATGCGATAATGCCATTGAGAGATCCAGCGACCTGAGCGACGAGTCCTTCGCGTCCAGGGAGCTTTGCAAGATTGCGGATCATAGCAATATCGACCTTCTGTCCATCGATGAAACCGGACTTGATGTTGAACTTATCGGTATACTGGGAAGCATACTTGTTCAGAACACGGCAGGGAGCGATTTCATCCTCGCTGATAGCGACAGCGACTGTACCGGCAAGATCCTCGACCAGATCATGCATACCAACTACTTCACAAGCGTGGCGCATGATGTTGTTCTTAATGACCTTGTACTCGACATTAGCCTCACGCAATTCCTTACGGAGCGCTGTGTCATCAGCAACGTTAATGCCGCGATAGTCGACCAAGAGAACTGCATTGCTCTTCTCTAACTTCTCAACGAGAGCGGAAACGGCAGCTTTCTTCTCTTCAATAATCTTAGCATTTGCCATTGAGCTATTACCTCCTGTTTTCATTTCTTTGTGAAAACAAAACCCTCCTCAGCGGACCGAGGAGGGATAACCTTCATAAAAACAAAACATTAGAATGTATTTGCTTTCATCCTCGGCAGGTGGACCGGAGTCCTTTACGTTTTCACACCTGCTGTCTTTGGACAGCTTCGTCATTATACTTTACACCTTTTCAGGTGTCAAGCGCTTATTGTTGAGCAACGTTGATGTTCATGTACTTGTTGGTAAGTACCTTGACACCAGGACCCATGGTGGAAGCTACGACACAGGACTTGATGTACTGTCCTTTTGCTGCCGCCGGTTTTGCCCTAACGATTGCTTCGATCAGTGCGTCAAAGTTCTCTGTCAGTTTCTCACCGCCGAAGGAAACCTTTCCGATCGGGCAGTGAATGATGTTGGTCTTGTCAAGACGATACTCGATCTTACCAGCTTTAGCCTCTTTGACTGCTCTGGCAACATCAGGAGTGACCGTTCCGACTTTAGGGTTCGGCATCAAGCCACGGGGTCCAAGGATACGGCCGAGACGTCCAACGATGGGCATCATGTCCGGAGAAGCGATAACTGCGTCGAAATCCATGAAGTTTTCTTTCTGGATCCTCTCTGCGAGCTCTTCTGCACCAACGATCTCTGCGCCTGCTGCTTCAGCTGCACGAGCTGCATCGCCCTTTGCAAATACTGCAACGCGAACGCTCTTGCCGGTTCCGTTCGGGAGAACGACGGAGCCACGAACCTGCTGATCTGCGTGACGACCATCAACACCAAGACGGATGTGCATTTCAACAGTCTCATCAAACTTTGCTTTTGCGGTATCGCACACAAGGTTCAAAGCTTCTGTTGTCTCATACAATTTGGAGCGATCAACAAGTTTTGCGCTCTCAACGAATCTCTTACCGTGCTTCATTATTTCTGACCTCCTTCTACGACAACGCCCATGCTGCGTGCAGTACCGGCGATCATGCTCATCGCTGCTTCGACAGATGCTGCGTTCAAGTCAGGCATCTTTGTCTCAGCGATCTTGCGGAGAGACTCCTGAGAAAGTGTAGCAACTTTCTTCTTGTTCGGTTCACCGGATGCTGTCTCCAGGCCACATTCTTTTTTGATAAGAACTGCTGCCGGAGGGGTCTTTGTGATGAATGTAAATGTACGGTCTGCATAGACAGTGATAACGACCGGGATAACAGTTCCCATGTTCGCTCTTGTTCTGTCATTGAACTGCTTTGTGAACTCAACGATGTTCACGCCGTGCTGACCAAGTGCCGGACCTACAGGTGGAGCAGGAGTTGCCTGTCCGCCGGGAATCTGGAGCTTGATATAGCCAGTAACCTTTTTTGCCATAAAAAATATCCTCCATTAGTGGTTAGATCGAACGCATTGAAAAATTTACGTTCTCCCACGAGAGCAGAATGCCCTCTCTACAAACCGCAAGCGGTCTATATACTTTTTTAAAGCGGCGAAACCTCAGTAAGATCCATCTCTGCGGAAGTCTCTCTTCCGAACATCGATACGCGGACCTTAACGCGCTGATTCTCGCCATCGATGGACTCGACTGTTCCGATGAATCCTTCCATCTGCCCGCCATTGATGCGGACAGTGTCGCCGATCGCATAATTGACGCGGATCTCGGAGTTTTCAACACCGAGTGCATCCACCTCAGCCTGGGTCAAGGGAGTCGGCTTTGTAGTCGTTCCGACAAACCCGGTGACGCCATTTGCGTTTCGTACGATGTACCAGGAATCATCCGTCATGACCATCTTTACCAGGACGTAACCCGGAAATAGTTTTCTTTCGTACTCTTTGCGCTTATTGTCGCGGATCTCCACGACATGCTCTGTAGGGATCCTCACTTCCAGGATATAATCCTGTAAGCGACGGTTCTCGACCAACTTTTCCAAATTGGCCGCCACCTTATTCTCATATCCGGAATAAGTGTGGACAACATACCATTTTGCAGTCTCAGCCATTTGCAAAGCCTCTCCTGTTTAGAATTGTCTCAGCAGAAGGTCACGCAGGAAAGCAAAGATATAGTCGACGCCCCATGTGAGCACTGCAAAAATGAGGACCATTGCCAGGATAACGGCAACATTGTTCCATACTTGCTTCTTGCTGGGCCATACGATCTTTTTGAATTCGCCCTTTGCGTCCCTGAAATACTTAGCAATGCGCGCAAAAAAGCCGAGTTTCTTCGTATTGTCTGCCATGATCTCTCCCCTTACTTTGTCTCGCGGTGGAGTGTATGCTTACGGCAAGACGGGCAATACTTGTTGAACTCGATACGATCAGGGTTGTTCTTCTTGTTCTTCATTGTGTCGTAATTGCGACGTTTGCACTCTGTGCACGCTAACGTAATCTTGACTCTCATTTTCTATCGGCACCTCCATTAGTTTTCCGCGTTTCGCGGATCAGCCTCCCTCCAAGCGTCGTGCAAAAAACAGCACACAAAAAAATAACCCGCTTAAAGAGGTACGACCAGTTTACCAAAGTAATCATGCAATGTCAACAAAAATACTTGGATTTTCTTGTGGATTTCTCCAACGAATAATTTGAGTTAATTCCTAGAGTAAGTTCCAGTGTGGAAGTTTCGCTGGAACTTCGGATAGGAATA
>JAFUBI010000102.1 GCA_017460285.1 Oscillospiraceae bacterium
AACACGTGAAGCCAAGCATCCTTTCAATCAAATACCATGTTTCATGGATATTGGATTCACACCGGGCAAATGAAGTTCCAGACCGTTTTTTCCTCATCGGACCTTTCTTTATCGACTCCTTTCCGGAGTCTTCCATAAAACAGGAAATGGACATGGAAGGCCTATCTCTCAAGGCTAAATACCAACTGCTCGACTATTTTCGTGATATCGATTCCATCGGCTTTACGAAGATCATGAACTATACTGTAATGGCTCACTATGCCATTACCGGACAGAAGATCAACATCTACGATCTTCATTACCCAGATGTCGCTCCTCCTTCTTCGAATTCTACTGAGGATAACGATGCGGTTGTGCACGGAACTTACGATGCCGAAAGAGAAATGCTACGCATGGTTCGAGAAGGTGATCTTCGCATCTTCGATCACTTACAGAAACTTGGGGCAAATGCCAATATTGGTAAACTGGCTAACAGCAATTCCGAACCACTCAGGCAAATGAGAAACACACTTTTGGTGGCGACGACACTTTTTTCACGCGCAGCGATCGAAGGCGGTCTCTATCCGGAAACAGCAATGACCTTAACAGATCACTATTTCCAAGCTGTTGAAGCAGCAAAATCTTTTCAAGAACTCGCTGAGGTTGGATACACGATGCAGAACGACTTTGTCAATCGAGTGCACAAGATCCACATGAACAGCAACTTCTCAGATTCCGTACAAACGGTCATCAGTTATATCGATCTTCACCTTGAAGATGACATTTTCTTAAAAAATATCGCATCTGAATTGGGTTACTCCGATTACTATCTCTCGAAGAAGTTTAAAACGGAAACGGGAGTTACGATAAAAGAGTATATAAGGGACGAACGCCTAAAGAGAGCAGCCTTTTTGTTGGAGAAGAACACTCTTCCTGTAAACGAGATCTCTGAAAGACTTAAATTTCCTTCCCACAGTTATTTCACCGATTGCTTCAAAAAGAAATTCGGGGTCACTCCAAAACAGTATCAGCTCAATCGAAACAACCGCTAGCATAAAAGGGCCCTTGTGGAGCCCCTTTTTTTGGTGCGCTTATTTTTGTGCGAGATCACCCAAGACAGTTAGACTCTGTTTGGGATATCTTTTTTGTGTCATTCGATCGACAGCAATCAACCCAAATGTTTTGCTGTACCCTGCCTGCCACTCAAAATTGTCTAAAAGACTCCAGTACATATACCCAATTACGTTCACACCCTCTGCTCGGGCTGAAAGAACAGACTGATAAGCCTCACGGATAAACTCACATCTTCTTTCATCATCTGATGTAGATAGTCCATTTTCTGTAACGATCAGTTCTCCCTTAAAAGACTTGGAGACCTTTTTTACCACATTTCCAATTGAAGACGGGTAATCCTCATATCCCATCTGCGTCAGGCGGGCACATGAAGCAGGCTCTCTTGCGCCTTTCTCATCGACAACCTTTCTGGAATAATTCTGCACACCCAGGAAATCATCATCCTGAATATAGGGAAGATACATGCCAAAATCTTCGTTCCAAAGGGTCTCTGCGTTTTTCTTCCCTTCCGGTGTTGGCTGATAATCGAACAATGACATCGTCAATCCCACCTTGATATTGGGATTGTGGTCTTTAATGGCTTTCTTTGCTGCCTTGTGCGCTTGCAGCACTATTCTTTCTTGTTCCTTACTTCTGGGACGAAGGAAAGTGCTGACTTTCAACGGATTGCGGCGAAACGCGAAACCTTGTTCTATCATACTCAGCAATATTTTCTTCATGTCTAACTCGACACCGACCTGAACATCTCCTTCCTTCTTGGAACTGTTCTTTATATCTGCCATCACCTTATGAAGTTGGAAACCCATATTCGCTTCGTTGATCGTACAGATATATTCGAGAGCATCACCCAATTTTTCCGTGACGTAACCGGCATACTTCGCGAATTCACTGATAACGAAAGGATCTGTCCATCCGCCTTTTGAGATGAGCCATGCAGGAGAAGAGAAATGATGTAGAGTGACGATTGGTTTCACACCATTTTCTTTGCACGTTGAGATCACATTGCGGTAATGTTCGATCTCCTTTTCATCATACTTGCCAAATTCCGGTTCAATCCTTGCCCATTCAATGGAAAAACGATAGGCATTGAGACCTGCTTCCGCCAACAGACGGATATCCTCTGAATAACGATTATAATGATCAACAGCATCTCCGGATGGCTCGACATATTCCGAATGCTTCAAATGCTCCATGACCCAAAAATCACAGTGTGTATTGTTTCCTTCTACCTGATGAGCTGCCGTTGCCGCACCTGTCAAAAAACTCCTTTCCTCCATGTCAATGCTCCTATTCGTTATTTTGAGATCTATCCAGATTACCGTTGATCCTTTTTTTCGCTTCTTCGATAGTCTCGCCTTCCTGCTTTAAAAACAGATCCACGAATTTATCTTCAATCTTTTTGTAAGTCCCAACTACAGTATCTTCTATTGCTTTATACCCTTGAACAGTTCCCTTTTCGATTGCTTTGTATCCTTTAACTGCACCTTTTTCGATGGCTCTCTCTGTTTCCGCGGCAGCAATCCGTACCCCAGATGCATATCCGTTGTTTTCCATCATTTCTTTTTTATTGATCTCATTCAAGGTATCTGTAAGTTTTTTCCCCGTGTTTTCCATCATAGTTTTCCTTTCGATAATGCCATTTATCTTCTGTTAATCTTTCTTTTCCTCAACCTTTTTGGATAGGATGTTTATTAAAGCGAAGCATAGAATGAAACAGATTAGCGGAACCCCAGTCATGCAGAGGCTGAAAAAACTGCGTACAATCTGTGGATGCTGAATGACTTGCTCACTGTTTGAAGTCACAATATATCCGAGTCTGTTGACACCGAGAAGAAGTGCTGTCTGCGCAGCTCCAAGTGTGATGTTTTGGATCATTGAGTTTATGGATGCTCCAAGTGAGTCAAAACGATAACCTGTCTTCCGTTCGATACGATCGATAACATCAGATAAAAATGAAATGCTCATGGTGGTTGGAATGGAACCGATTGACTTTAGAAACATTCCTACCAGCATCACGTAGAAGTTACCTGGACTAAACACCATGATCAGACATCCTACGATACCTATGAGAAAACCGATTCTCATCACATTGTATTTCCCGTATTTTCTCATGATAGGCCACAACAAGATGACCCCGATTCCCAACGGAAACTGCCCGATCACGTTCAACAATGCTTGGTATTTTGCTCCTTCACTTACGGAAGAACCCGCTACCCAGTTGCAATAATAGATCATGACATTATTCGTTAAACTGCCGTCCAATGCTTTCAATGCAATGATTGCCAGGATGATCAACCACTCTTTGTATTTCAGGGATTCTTTAAGCTGCTCCCAAAACCGAACATGCTTCTTTTGATCCGATACGCGTTCTTTCGTGAAGTAATACTCGATTAGGGCGCCGGGGACAGCTACTGCAGAGAGTATCGCCATGAAGGAAAGCCATCGTCCCTGCGCTTCTTCTCCCACACCTATGCCTTTTACAATGAATGGCATGATCACCGACGACAAAGTTCCTGGAATCATCGACTCCGCTATATTCTTG
>JAFUBI010000103.1 GCA_017460285.1 Oscillospiraceae bacterium
AATCCAGGCTGGAAGCAAGAAGTGAATATGGGAAAAGAGTCCAATCAGAAGTTTGTGCAGATCCCGTTTGATAAGTTGAAGGAGATCCTGAAGTATCAGGGAGAAAGAAACGGGATAAGAATACTTGAGCAGGAAGAATCCTACACATCGAAGGCAAGTTTTCTTAATCGGGATGACATCCCCAATTTTGGTGAGGAGGCAATATTTAGCGGAGTGCGTACAGAAAGAGGATCGTACAGATCAAAGGATGGGCAAACGATAAATGCAGATCTGAACGGTTCGGCAAATATCCTGAGAAAGGCATTCCCTGGCACATTTACCAAAGATAACGCCCCAGACTTTAAAAACATCGTTGTGATAAAGCATCCGGATGAGATGCTGAAACAGCAAAACAAGTAGTCCCTGTAGAAAGGGATATGGGAGCCGTGGATCCCCGCAAGTAGAACGGCATAGCCGTTCGAACGGAAACCTCGATCTGATTCTTTGAATCAGCCGGGGTAATTCATGGAATTATTATTCGTATGTATTTCCAACAAGCGGAGCATAACCCACCTCATATCCATGCTTTGTATGGAGATG
This sequence comes from Oscillospiraceae bacterium, assembly GCA_017460285.1. GTDB lineage: Bacteria > Bacillota > Clostridia > Oscillospirales > Ruminococcaceae > RUG11783. Next base: position 580 of record JAFUBI010000103.1, read on the forward strand.
ATATGGCCGAAATAGTTATTCAGACTGGTGAAGTGCTGGAAGGTCATCTGCCGCCTAAAGCACTGGCAATGGTTCGGTAATGGGTTTCCATAAACAAAACTGATCTGCTACAAATGTGGGAAACACAAGAGTTCAAATCCCTTTCTCCCCTTGAATAAGGAGTAAATGTTATGTTTCATAAAGTCAAAGCAGTAAGCTCTAGCTCCGACTACCGTCTAACCGTACAATTTGCGGAAGGCGTGACCAAGATATATGATGTGAAGCCTCTGTTCGCAAAGTGGGTTCCGTTTAAATTGCTTGAGAATTCACCGGAGTTGTTCTCAAGTGTGACAGTCGATGTCGGAGGCTATGGGATCATTTGGAATGACGATCTCGATCTCAGTTGCGACGAATTGTTCGAAAACGGCGAAACCATCAAGACTCCCTTCGATGGGCTCATGGCGTTCACAGATGCCACCCTCCTTTGGGGTCTGAACGAGAGCACTCTGCGCAAAGCGATCGCCTACGGCAAATTGATCAATGGCGTGGATGCCTGCAAATACGGCAAACAGTGGGTCATCTCGGTGGATGCAATGGTGCGGGAATATGGACAGCCGAAAACATCTCTTTAGTTAGAGGTACATACGAATGCAAAAACAGGAGCGGTCACACTATCGTGGTTGCTCCTGTTGCATATATTGTCTGTTGCACTTTAGAAATGCGCTGTGTCAATACAGATTGATGTCTGTCGGGTCTCTTAACAACCCTTAGGATCACTGTACCATAATGGTCAATTTCTGTTCTTCCAGCCCTTCTCCGGACACCGTTATCTCGATGGTTCCAGGCTCATACCCTGCGCGAATTGCCGCCAGTGCTTTGCCGTAATAGGTAGTGTGGGTATCGCTGTAGAAGTTCTCCGCCATATGGGGACGGGCAGAACCGAATCCCTGAAGCGTTCCCGCACCGTTCACGGTGACTTTCAGTTTCCGGTCTTCAGAGGATTTTACAACTCCATCCTCGCCTACCAGTTCCAGATCGAGGAAACACAGATCCTGTCCGTTTGCTTTCAGCAGAGTCTTCTCCGGAGTAACGGAGATACGTGTGCTGCCCTTCGCGGTGGTCAGGCTGCTCTCGGATACCTTGTTCCCTGCCGCGTCATAGGCAACTGCCGTGACGGTTCCGGGTTCGTAGACGACCTTCTTGAAGCGCGCCAGATCCTCTTTCACCTTCTTCTTCCCATAGGACTTTCCGTTCACCAGAAGTTCTACGGTAGGAGCACCACTGTAGACGACCACTGTGGACTTCTTGCCTTCGCATCCAGCCCAGGACCAGCTCTCCACGGCGTCGGTATTGCGCCACATGGAAGCGGCTGCGAAATCGTCCGCGTGGGTATAGGGCTCCACACCGATCCCGGGTGTAGTCTCAAGTCCCCAGATGATCTTGTTCCAATGGGTCTCGGGGCGCTTCTTACCGCAGATGTCCACGACACCGGCCCCGCCGGAGACGATGAGTCCGTCCTCTGTATCCTTCTTGGTCTTCTTGTCCTTGTACTGGATGGTTCCGATCGCGGACTCACCCAGATAATCCCATCCGGTCCACATAAAGTCACCGGTGAGCTGAGGCAGTTCGTTGACCAGCTGCCAGTTGTGGAACAATGCCTTGGGCAAAGTCTCAGATCCAACGAACGGGCGGTTCGGGTAGGTCTTCGCTTCCTTCTTATATCTCGGAGCTGCATAGTTGTATCCGGGCATATCTAAACTGCCTTCTAGCGCTTTTACGACCTTATCCGGTCCCTTTCCGTTGGCTGCCAGTTCCATGAGGCCGCCCATGCGGTTCATCAGGATGTTGAAGAAGGTGCTGGTGGGCATGTTGTCCAAAGAATTGGAGCCCATACCTTTATCCTCTTCGCCTTCCTTGCCGTTGCCGTACAGTCCTTTGCCCTTCGCCACCATGGACGCCAGCATCAGGTTGATACCAAGGGTCACCGGGCGGGTGCTGTCCTGACTGCGGACGAAATCCGAGATCTCTTTGCAGAGCTTCTGTCCCTCTTCCGCGCCAAGATCCGAGATCTCGTTGCCGATGGAGTAGAGGATCACGCTGGGATGGCTGTAGTCCTTGCGGATCATGGCAGCCGTGTCTTTCTTCCACCACTCCTTGAAGGTGTCTCCGCCGTAGTCAAAGGGGTTCTTGTGGATAAGCCACATATCGAAGGTCTCGTCCATTACGTACATGCCGAGGCGGTCGCAGGCATCCAGCATGGATTTGGACATGGGGTTGTGTGCGGAACGGATGGCATTGAATCCGGCTTCCTTCAGGATCCGGACTCTGCGCTCCTCGGCGTCTGCGAAGCAGGCAGCACCGAGGATACCGTTGTCGTGATGGATGCAGGCTCCGCGCAAAAGGACTTCTTTGCCGTTTACTTTCAAGCCGTCTCCGCTCCAGGAGATCGTGCGGAAACCGAAAGCTGTCGCAGCGGAATCCAATACTTCACCGTCCTTGCAGAGAGTGACTCTGCAGCAATACAGTTCCGGAGTCTCCGCGCTCCACAGTCTTGCGCCGGGTACGGTCAGGGTGACTTTCTCTCCTTCCGCGCATGCCACGACGGTCTCTCCATCCAGGATCTCTGTGCGGACCGCAACACCTTCTTTTGCCCCAAGTATCCGTGTCTCCACCGAGACAGTCTCCGGATCCGTATTTGTTACGAGGATGCCCTGAGGAGCCACCGATACCGCTTCGCCTACATGGAGCCATACCGGGCGATGGATGCCACTTCCGGAATACCAGCGGGTATTCGGTGCTGCAGCGTTGTCCGCCACCACAGTCAGTTCATTCGCTTCACCGTACTTCAGTTCTTTGGAGAGATCCACATAGAAATCGGTATATCCGTACGGACGTTCCTGCAGCAGTCTTCCGTTGAGGAGCACCGAAGCATTCTGATAGACTGCTTCACACTCCAGGATGACATGCTTTCCTTCCCATTCTGCAGGGACATCCAGAGTCTTTGTATAGGTATATTTGCCGTTCTCGAAATAGCCGCCACCGCCGCCCCCTTTTGCTTCCCGGCTCCGAGACTCATACAACATCGCGTCGTGGGGCAGATCCACCGTACATACCTGGTCGGATCCTTCTTTGCAGACGGTCCATCCTCTGTTCAGATCGATCTTATTCATTCTGTGTTTTCCTCTTTCTTTCTATTATTCACTCAAAAGAGCTTCTGCTTCTTCATCCAACTCCTCGAAGTTGGTTCCTTTGGTCTCTTTGGAGAACTTCATGATCAGGAGCATGGCGACGATCATACCGGGGATGGCGGAGATCGCGCAGGCGATACCGATCATATCGTCCGAGATGAATACCTGAGCTACCGTCAACATCATCATGCCGACGCCAATGCCGATATACTGCAGCAGGTTCAGACCGCCCAGAACAGATCCGCGGATCTTGGTAGGAACTTTTTCGGATGCCATGAACACCATGTAGTCCTGTGCAGTCCAGTAGCCGCCAAGGAATCCGGAATACAGAACACCGATGAACCAGGAGTTCCAGTGATAACGGACACCGATGACGAAGAGAATGAAGGTGACGATGGACAGGATCCCTGTGGTGAGGACAGTTGTCTTTCTTCCCAGGTGGTCACCAACGAGACCGAAAATGATGACGAGGATGGCATATCCAAATGCGTAAACAGACTGGGCGTTCGTGATCTCCTGCTCGTTCATGCCGGTAGCCATAATGACGTTGACGTTCATAGCGATGCCCATCATGCCGATGGCGAAGACGATGACGCTGATCGTGGTCCACATCAGGTCCTTATCGTGATGGAACAGATAGCTGATGGCGCTGAACACGCCGCTCTTGTTAGCTTTTGCCTTCTGGGCTTTCTTTTCTTCCTTGGTCAGTTTCTTCTTCTCGGGATGACGCACTTCATATGGCTGCTGCAGATGGTTTACTCTCTGCTCCAGGAAGACCTTGGATTCCTTGGTCAAGAGTTGTGTCAGAAGGGCGATGCCTATGCCGCAAATGCCGGGGATCAGGAATACGTTCTTCCACAAAGACGCATCCCGGTCCACGAAGAAACGCCTCAGATACGGCACTGCAAACAGACCAAAGGTACCGATGCCCTTTGTGACCGCATAGATCGTGGCGCGGTATTTGGGAGGCGCGGATTCCTGAATGTACACGACCTGAAGATCGTGGGCGATGAAAAAGCTGATGATCGTGGTACCGATGAGGTAGCCTACGACTGAGTCTGAAAAATATGCGATGATCAT
>JAFUBI010000104.1 GCA_017460285.1 Oscillospiraceae bacterium
CATTGCGACATCTACGAAACCAGCTACATTCGACACGATCAGCACGTATGTCGTTAATGCGACAAAGGGAAGCCACACGGAGATCAAGACAGCCTTGTGGGCACTTTCGACGCTGATCTTTTTCCTTGTCTTGATTGCAGTCCTGGTTATGAATCTCAGATCCTCCAAAGATGAGAGTTCCAGAAGGTGAGAAAGGAGGAAATTTCAATGAAAAAGACGATTCGAGTCATTAGTTATCTTTTAGTTTTTTGTCTGATTTTCTCTTTGTCCTCCGCACTGTGGACAGTGTCTGCCAAAGACGATGAAGTGGTTCTCAGAATCTGCAATTGGGAGGAGTACATCGACGAAGGTGAATGGGATGAGGACGAGGTCATTGATCTTGACAGCGGTGATATCTTTGGCGAGAATTCCGTGCTGGACGATTTCTCAGACTGGTATTACGAAGTTTACGGAAAGAAAGTCCGAGTCGAGTATTCTACTTTCGGAACGAATGAAGATCTGTACAATATGCTCACCTTAGGGGATGTATACGATCTGGTTTGTCCCTCGGAATATATGATCATGAAACTCATGGCGGATGGAAGATTATATCCGCTTTCTGACGACTTCTTTGACGAGAACAACGAGCATAACTATTACATCAACGGCGTATCTCCCTATATTCGCAATATCTTTGAAACGCATGATATCAATGGCGAGACATGGGACAAATATGCTGCAGGATACATGTGGGGTGTCACAGGTTTTGTATTCAATCCGGATGAAGTTTCCTATGAAGAAGCATCGACTTGGCACCTGTTGGACAACTCTAATTATTACAGACAAATCACGGTGAAGGACAACGTGAGGGATACCTATTTCGCCGCGGTCGGGGCACTGAAATCTGACTTGTTGACAGATCCCTCCTTTGTAAGTTCTGAGGATTACCTTGAGAGACTACAGGACGAGATGAACGACACTTCGCCTGAAATGATCGAAAAAGTACAGGAATATCTCCAATCCAATAAGGATAACTATTATTCCTTCGAAACAGATTCCGGAAAGACGGATCTGATTACAGGAAAAGTCGTTGCGAATTATCAATGGTCTGGGGACGCTGTTTACACCTTAGATCAAGCAGAGTTGGATGATTACTATCTTGAGTTCGCTGTCCCTATCGAGTCTACAAACGTGTATTTTGACGGTTGGGTCATGCTGCGAAGCGGGGTAGAAGGAGATTCCGACAAACAGCATGCAGCGGAAGCATTTATTAATTTCATGTCCAGACCGGACATCGCTATCCGAAACATGTACTACATTGGGTATACCTCTGTTATCGCTGCTTCCGAGGACGGAAGAATCTTGGAATATGCAGATTGGAACTATTCCGCTGAAGACGATGAGGAAGATACAGTGGAGTATTCTGTTGCCAATTTCTTCGCGGGAGAGGGAGACGATCCGGATGATTATGTCATCACGATCCCGGAGGATCAACTGCGAAGACAAATGGTGGCTGCATATCCCTCAGAAGATATCCTGAACAGGGCTTGCATTATGGTATACTTCGACAGTGATGTCAGTGAAAAGACGAACCAGATGTGGATCAACGTACGCTGCTACAATATCCGGAACGTCCCAGCTTGGGCATGGGTACTTGCCGTGATCATCATATGCCTTACAGTTTTCTTCCTTATCAGAAGCAGAAGGCTGAAAAATGAGGAATACGGTGACGAAAGAACACGTATGCGCAAGGATAAAGACTAATTTAAGAAGTGTTGGAAAAGAGTCTTGTTATCAGGACTCTTTTTTCCTTTTCTAAAGCGGGTCTAGCAGGATCAGAAAAGGGAAAACATAAACGCATTTTTCGTTTTTTCGGGTTTTGTGCAAGTTCTACAAAAAAACGTGCATCCTTTCTCGAACCTGCCGAAAGAGAAGCCCGCTGTTTAAAAATTTATTTACAATTTTTTGTGTATAAACTACAATTGACTAAAATACTGGGCGCATAAGGTCAGAACAAATATTGCGCCTTTTTATACTTAACAGTGAGGTGAATACATGGCTGAAGAAGTCTTGTTGATGGACAAAATTACCAAGGTCTATGCGAACGGTTTCGTAGCAAACCAGGATGTAACCTTGTCTGTCAACAAAGGTGAGATCCATGCGCTCGTAGGTGAAAACGGCGCAGGGAAGACCACTCTCATGAAAGTGTTGTTCGGAATCGAGCAGCCTGAGGGCGGCCGTATCGTTATCGACGGCAAGGAAGTTCAGATCCACAACCCGCTCGAAGCGATTCAGTATGGTGTCGGCATGGTGCATCAGCATTTCATGCAGGTAC
>JAFUBI010000105.1 GCA_017460285.1 Oscillospiraceae bacterium
GGGATCAGTATCTATCTCCTTTTTCCAAGGTGTTGAGTTTCATTGGAAAAGACGGTATATGTCTTTTTGCGATCGCATTGATCCTGATGCTGTTCAGAGATACGAGGAAGATAGGGATCTGTGTTTTTGGTGCTATCGGAGCAGGAGCTATCCTTTCTAATTTGTGGATCAAAGACATGGTTGCGCGTCCTCGTCCTTTTGAGACCTTCGAGGACATCCGTGTGTGGTGGGAAGCGTTCAATATCACTCAGTACAGCGAGTACTCTTTCCCATCCGGACACTGCACAGCTGCTATGGCATTCGCATCCGGCTTTGGTTTTGCAGGGGAAAGGGATAGAAAATACTGGACGCTATTGCTTCCTTTTTCCATGTGTTTTGCTCGCTGCTATCTGTTGATGCATTACCCTTCCGACTGCATTGCCGGACTTGTCATTGGTTTTGCCGGTGCACTCGTTGCCTGGATCATTACGTCGATCATATACAAGATACTTGAACATTGGGAAGAAGTATCTCTTTTCGACTTTCTTTTGAACTGGGACCTCATCGATGCGATCCGTGAGAGGGAAGAGCGCGAAAAGCCTAAGAAAAAAGTCAAGAAAGAGGCAAGAGAAGAGGTAGAGTATGAAGATGAACCTGCTGTAGTGAGAAGAACTCCCAAAGTGCAGGAAAAGACAGAGGATGGCAGAACGATCTTCCGTGCTGGTGACTAAACGCTAACTATAGCCAATAAATTGAGCGATCGATTTTTTTCGGTCGCTTTTTCGTTGTTTAAGGCTCAATTAAGGTTCGAATTGTAAGATAAGGTCACAACAGAGAAAAAAGGAGGTTGCACGATGAGTAGTTATATCGGTTCTTTTGCAAGAATGGAAAAGAAGTATGTTCTGAACAGGGATGAGATGCGGAGATTTCTTTGTGCAATTTCTTCGAAAATAGAAGAAGATGAATATCCAAGGTCAACGATCAACAGTATTTATTTCGATACAGAAGATAACAAACTGATCAATAAGTCTCAGGAAAAGCCATATTACAAAGAAAAACTTAGATTGAGAACATATACAGGGATTGTCCATGAGCAGACTGAAGCGTTTGCAGAGATCAAGAAAAAGGTTAATGGCATCGTTTATAAACGGAGGACCGCAGGAGAATACGGGTCATTGTTCAAATGGCTATGCGGTACTACGGAGGCTCCGGACAGCGAACAGATCACAAGGGAGATCGCTTACCTACTTCAATTCTATGGTCAAATGAGACCTTCGATGCAGATTGTTTATAGAAGAGAATCCTATGTAGCGGTTGAGGATCACGATCTAAGGATCACTTTTGACACAGACGTGATATGGAGAAACTGGTCTTTAGAAACAGATGGCAATGCATATGGTTTTCGCCTTCTGCCGGAGGAGACGGTTCTGATGGAGGTCAAAGCTTCCGGTAAGACTATCCCTCTTTGGCTGGTTAGAGAGATTGAGAAACATGATATTCGTCCTTCCTCGATCTCTAAATATGGA